>JBMDWS010000149.1:0-4002 GCA_048594695.1 Truepera sp.
CCCACGCCCAATGGAGACGTCTACATTGCCAACACCTGTGAACACCCGCTGCAGCTTGCCGTAAGTTGGGAAGATCCGCTCGACGGGTGGCGTACAGAAGGCTGGTGGGCTTTCGAGGCTTCACAAAGTAGCAGCTTGAATTCGGAAGATGGGCAGGTCCGGACGTCGAACGGTTTCCTCTACGTGTATGCTCGGGCGACCGATGACAGCGGCTTGGTCTGGGAAGCGGATAATGCAAAATTTCGCGAGAACATCGAAGGCAAATCCTACAACATGGTTGAAATCGAACTAAAGCCAGAGGATGACGGAAGCTGGGTGCTGCCTCTCAACTGTAGCGAATTGTAAAAACGCCAGCAGGAGGGTTCGATCTCTTCTGGAGGTAGGCTCGCCCCGACGGTCGTTAGGGCGGGCACTTTTACTCCCAGAGCTCGGTCTCTCCAAGGGCTCAGCAGCCCAGTCCAGCACCAAACCATCCGTATAATCTGGATGACGAACGTGTACGGAAAAAGTCATCTAGGTCTCGGGTTCGGCGAGCAGTGGCCCCAGGCTCGAGCCGCTAGGATCATGTTTCCTGAGGCTTGCCTTTTTGCCCCTATACACGCTATACTCAAGCGTTTGCACTCCCTGACCCACAAAGATTGGTCTGGGAGCAGTTTTGTCGTGTGCTGCTAAACCGCAACTACGTGAGTTTACGTTTGCCGCCCAAAGCGTTTAAAACCAAAGCCGTGCCAGGTTTAGCCTGAGAGGATGTGATTGCTCTGCCAACCGTTAACCAACTCCTGCGTAAAGGGCGCAAGGCGCTCCCGAAAAAGAACAAGGTGCCTGCTCTCAAGGGTAGCCCCCAGCGCCGCGGTGTTTGCACCGTCGTCAAGACTCAGACGCCGAAAAAGCCTAACTCGGCGCTTCGTAAGATCGCCCGTGTTCGCCTCGGTCACGGCGCTGAAGTAACCGCCTACATCCCGGGCGAAAAGCATAACCTTCAGGAGCACTCGGTCGTCCTGATTCGCGGCGGCCGTGTCAAGGATCTGCCGGGCGTGCGCTACCACATCGTGCGCGGCGCGCTCGACGCTCAGGGTGTCGGCGTCGGTCGCTACGTCCAGCGTAATCAGGGCCGCAGCAAGTACGGCACCAAAAAGCCGAAAGCGAAGTAGGAGAAGCATGGGACGCAGAAGAAGAGCCGAAATTCGTCGCCTCGAGCCCGACCTCGTCTATAGCGACACGACCGTCACCGCGTTTGTCAACAAACTCATGCGCGACGGCAAGAAAAACCTCGCCAGCCGCATCTTTTACGGGGCCTGCCGTTTGATTCAGGACCGCAGCGGTCAGGAGCCCCTCAAGGTGTTCCGCCAAGGTCTCGACAACATCAAGCCCCGCATCGAAGTCAAGAGCCGCCGCGTCGGTGGGGCCACCTACCAGGTGCCCGTCGAAGTGCCGCCGCGCCGCGCCCAGTCGCTCGCGCTCCGCTGGCTCGTCGCTGCCTCGAACGCGCGCCCCGAGCGTACGGCTGTCGAGCGCGTCGCTGGTGAACTGCTCGACGCCGCCGCGGGTCGCGGGGGTGCTGTCAAGAAAAAAGACGACGTCGAGCGCATGGCCGAAGCGAACCGTGCCTACGCGCACTACCGCTGGTAGGAGCAAGCTAAAAGCGTCCTAGACGCCGAGAGTAACCCAGGAGAGAGTATGGCTACGACCAAAACAGGCATCGACCTGAACATGACGCGAAATATCGGGATCGCCGCCCACATCGATGCGGGCAAGACGACCCTGACCGAGCGCATCCTCTTCTATACCGGTCGCATCCATAAGACCGGCGAAGTCCACGAAGGCGCCGCCACGATGGACTGGATGGAGCAGGAGCGCGAGCGCGGTATCACCATTACGTCGGCGGTTACGCAGGCGTTCTGGAAGGAATACCGTATCAACATCATCGACACGCCCGGGCACGTCGATTTCACGATGGAAGTCGAGCGTTCAATGCGCGTGCTCGACGCGGCTATCGCGGTGTTCGACGCTTCACAGGGTGTCGAACCGCAGAGCGAGACTGTCTGGCGTCAGGCTGACAAGTACCGCGTTCCCCGCCTCGCGTTTGCCAACAAGATGGACAAGACCGGGGCCGACTTTCAGTTGGTGCTTGACTCGATGGAGGAGCGCCTCGGAGCCAACGCCGTGCCGATCCAGTGGCCGATGGGTCAAGAAGATGCGTTCAAGGGCATTATCGACCTCGTCGAGATGCGCGCCTATACTTACCTCGACGATCTCGGGCAAAATATCCAGGAGAGCGATATTCCTGCTGAATATGCCGAACTCGCCGAGGAAAAGCGCAACATCATGCTCGAGAAGCTCGCCGACGTCTCTGATGACCTCGCCATGCTCTACCTTGAAGGTGAAGAAATTTCCTCGGATATCGTCAAGGACGCTATCCGTGCTGGCGTTGTGGCGCTCAAGCACTACCCGGTGCTATGCGGCTCCGCGCTCAAGAATAAAGGTGTGCAGCGCCTTCTGGACGCCGTTACCTATTACTTGCCGAGCCCGCTCGACGTACCGCCTATCCGTGGCGTTCTGCCCGATTCCGAGCAGGAAGACACCCGTGGTGCCGACGAGAGCGCTCCGACCTCGGCGCTGGCCTTCAAGATCATGACGGACCCGTACGTGGGCCGTCTGACGTTCATCCGGGTTTACTCAGGTGTGCTCGAATCCGGGTCTTACATCTACAACGTCTCGAAGGGCAAAAAAGAGCGTGTCGGTCGTCTTCTCAAGATGCACTCGAATAACCGGGAAGAGGTCGAGCGCATCGGTGCGGGTGACCTTGGAGCCGTTATCGGCCTCAAGGACACCACGACCGGGGATACACTCGCCGATTCGGACGCGCCCATCATCCTCGAGCGCATGGAGTTCCCGGAGCCCGTTATCACGGTCGCCATCGAGCCCAACTCGAAGGCCGACCAGGACAAGCTCTCCAACGGAATGGTCAAGCTTGCCGAAGAGGATCCGACTTTCCGCGTCGAAACCGATCCAGAGACGGGTCAGACCACGATTTCGGGGATGGGGGAACTCCACCTCGAGATTATCGTCGACCGTCTTCGCCGCGAGTTCAATGTGAACGCAACGGTTGGTGCACCACAGGTGGCATACCGCGAGACCATCACGCGTTCGGTCGATGTCCAGGGCAAGTTCGTCCGTCAGTCGGGTGGGCGTGGTCAGTACGGTGACGTTCGCCTCAAGGCCGAGCCTCTCGAGCGCGGCAGTGGCTTCGAATTCGAAAACGCTGTCGTCGGTGGGACGATCCCCCGCGAATACATCCCCGCTGTCCAGAAGGGCGTCGAGGAAGCCATGCAGAACGGCCCGCTCCTCGGGTTCCCCATCGTGGATATGAAGGTCAGCGTCTACGACGGTTCGTACCACGAAGTCGACTCGTCGGAAATGGCCTTCAAGATCGCCGCTTCGATGGCGATCAAAGAGGTCATGTCCAAGGGTGCGGCGGCGGTGCTCGAGCCCGTCATGCGCGTCGAAGTCACCAGCCCGGAAAATTACATGGGCGACGTGATCGGCAGCCTCAACTCGCGCCGCGGTCAGATTCAAGGGATGCAGCCTCGCGGTAACGCTCAGGTGATCAACGCGCACGTTCCCCTGTCGGAGATGTTTGGCTACGCAACCGACCTTCGCAGCCTCACGCAGGGCCGCGCGACATTCTCGATGCTTCTCGATCACTACGCCCAGGTTCCGCGCAACATTCAGGAAGAACTCGTCAAGAAGTAAGGCTGGAAGGCATAGCCCGAAGCGGCGTCGCAACACGGACGCCGCTTCACCACGGCAAATGGAATAAGGCCCGAAGTTCAGGCAAAGCAGTTTAAGGAGAAAGGTGTAATGGCGAAAGCGACATTTACGAGGACGAAACCGCACGTCAACATTGGTACGGTAGGACACGTCGACCACGGAAAGACGACGCTGACAGCAGCGATCACGTTTACGGCAGCGGCGGCCGATCCGACGGTGGAGACGCTGTCG
>JBMDWS010000015.1:0-5439 GCA_048594695.1 Truepera sp.
CACTGCCAGGCGTTGCGGGGCCGCAGAGGGTGCGGGTCACGGACGGTGATGCCAAGCCTTCCACATACCAGCGCGTCATAGAGCGGGTAGAGGTCGGGCGTGGCGTAGCGAACCTCGGGAGCCGCGACGACCGGCAAGCCCCGGTTGGGGCAGTGGGCGAAGTCGCGCAGCTTGCGGACATAGAGCCCGTCTTCCGGGTAGTTATTGAACGACAGCTGCATATACAGGCGTTCAGGAAACGCGCCCTTGAGGGCGTCGGTGAGGTCTTCGGCCTGGAAAATCTTGCCTTTCGACAGAAGCCTGGAGGGGTAGCCCTGCCGCCCGCCGGTGAGGCAGATAAGCCCCTCCGTATGGGCCGTGAGGACAGGCAAGCCAACCGTCTGGCTCTTTGCAGTATGAACAGCTGTCAGGAGGTCGCAAAGCACCTCATAACCTCGGCGGTTCTGTGCGACGAGCACCAGCGGGTAGGTCTCCATACCGTAAGTAAGCATGACTGTCGCGCCTATGAGCACCTTGACCCCATAGAGCTTCCCCGCACGCTGCGCCTCGACCGCGCCGTAAACGCCGTTATGGTCCGCCAGTATGACAGCGGGATAGCTTAGCTCCCCTGCTCTTTCAATAAGGCGTGCGGGACTCGAGACGCCCACTCCAAATGAAAAGTAAGAGTGGCAAACGAGCAGGGGGCGCATCAGTCGGCAATGCCTGAAAGCGTCCAGTCACTACCGGACTTATAGACTTCCCAGACGCTTCCTGTTTCTAGCTCGAGCAGGTAGTAGTCGCGTGGTGGTTCGTTCAGCCACCACCGCCCGCCGTCTTGCCAGGTGTCTAAGATGCGCGTGACTTTGACCGGGCGCTGTGGCCTGTTAAGCCCGCAGGGGTGTCCTTTCTCGTTCGTTAGCACATTCACAGGTATCATTTTGAGTTTCACGCGTCACCTCCTCCCCGGTACTCCGGACTATCAGCCGCATTCGCTGCTCACGGGCAAGGGCGTGAGGGTCGCCCTCAATCACTTTGAGCATAGTTTTGGGAAAGCGGTTCTCGACGGCAGCGAGCGCGAGTTCGATGCGCTCCCGTTTGGGCCAGAGGCTACCCTGGACTGAAGGCCGTGAAAGATTACCAAGCTCGAGAGTTAGCGCGTCGATGCCAAGGGCCTGCGCTCCTGTGTCGGAAAGGGCTAAGAGTGCCAGTCGGTAAATCTCGCCGGGACGCCGCAGGAGCGTTTTGGAAAGCCGCGACGCTTTATGCACGAGGCCTTGAGACAGCGCGTGAACACTAAGCCTCGAGGCGGCCTTGTTGTCTAGCTCGACCGAAAGCTCTCTGGCGAGGCGCTCGAGGACAGGCTCGAAGCTTGCAGGCTCGAACAGCGGTTCGTCGAATGACAGGCCGAGAGAAAGCCTTGGGGCAGGAGTATAGCGGCCAATCTGTGTTCGATACGGGCCGAACAGGTAAGGCATGACATGCTTCCCGGCACGCCCAAGGAACGCCGTCACCTGTGGCTTCTTCCAGATCCGCAGCTCTCCGGCTGTTGCGACGCCCAGCCAATTGAGGTCGGTGAGAAGACGCTGGCTGAGGCCTACGCCGCGCAGGAAGTAGAGGGGCAGCGCCTCGAGAATGGCAATCTCCTTATCCTTTGGGATTACTTTGACTCGGCCCGGTGCGGCAATAAAGGCGGCCAGCGTGGCTACCTCGAGACTCTCCGCTATACCCACACGAATGCGGTAGCTCTCGGCGAGCTGCACCGCGTCGGGCAGCTCGAGCGCCATATAGACCCGCCCGATGCTGGGAGCCTCGAGTGTCTGGGTCAACCCGGCGAGGTCTTCCACTAATCGCTCCCAGCTGGCGGTCAGATAGGCACTTGAGGCCTCGACTATTTCCAGATCTGGCACCTTAACAAGGGCATTAGCGAGACTCGAACCCGGTTTAATGCCTGCCTCTCGAGCGGTTTGGGAAACGTGCATAACTTTGGTTTTGCTGACTGCTACAAGGGGGATAGCAGCAAGACTGGGCTCTTCCCATTCTGTCAGCCAGATAGGGAAAGGTTCGAACAGGGCTGCCATCAGCATGACTCACTTCTCGTGCTGGACGGTAAAAATACCCTGGTTATGTTAAAATAGGAATAGGGCAAGAGGCACCTCCAGTCAGTGTCTTTTCGCTCACGTTAGGGGCACACTCACTCCGACCAAGAACTGTGTGTGTCCCTTGTCTTTTGCCATATAGCTAGTGCATTGCGCGCTCCTCAAGCATGTCGGCGATGAGGCCACCTCGTAAAAGTCCGGCGAAGACACCGTCTACTGCGATGCGGTGGGTTTCGAGCTCGAGTGTTTGATAGGCCGGGTTGTGGGGGCGCAAGCGCACTAACCCTTGATCAACATCGACGTCGAGGTATTTGAGCGTCGCGTCGCTGTTGTCTACCCGTACGGCGCAGACCTCCCCACTCTTATAGGCACGCTTTTGCAGCACCACCACGTCGCCATCCTGAATCGCGTCAGCCATCGAGTCGCCCTCGACCCGCAGGCCGAACTTGCCAGGATAGTAGGGTAGGCGCAGATAGCCCTCGGGATACTCGAGCGCTTCTGCCAGGGAACCCGCACGGATGTAGCCGATAAGAGGAACGCCCTGGCCTCGGAGCCTGATTTGTGGACTACGACCCTTGCCGTAGCTGTGCAACTCGAGGTGACCTTTTCGGGCGATAGCATCTAGGTGCTCACGCAAGGTGGGCGGCGTGATGCCGAAGTGGTCAGCGAGCGCCTTAAAGTTGACCCCGCGCTTCTCGACCTGCCGTGCAAGCGCACGAAGAATGTTTTCCTGTAACTCCGTCAGTTCCTCCACCTCGACCCCCGTACCCTCATTTAATGAGGGTACGCCCAAGATAGACCTCGAGTGCGACTGATGTCAAGCAAAATGTCTGGGATGTGCCTGCAGCACTGTGAATCAGACGCTCTAGGCCTATGGTGCAGGCAGCCCTAACCCCTTGAGCAACCACCAAGCAAGCGGTCTCGGTGGTTTTTACACTTCCTCAACCGTAACGTCTTATTACAGACATACCTTAGCTTTTAAGGTATCTTTAGCTATGAAGCATGACATCACGCTCGACCTCAGCAGCTTGGGGCTCGATCAGGCTGCGCTCAGGACGGTTTACGGGGGGATCGTCCGGCTCGCCAGCAATGAGGCCTACTTACTCACCGAGATCGTTTTTGACGGGCGGCAGCTGACGCTCTGTGGAGTCGGAGATGACAGCGACCAAGTACTCGCCAAGCTCGGAGATTACCTCGACAACCTGCCGCTGCAAAAGCAGCTCGAGTCGCTCCTAGCTCTAGAACCCGTCCTGATGTAAAAAGCGATCAGAGGTTACGTCGCAAGCTTAAGGCACACCATAAACTGAACCGCTCAGTGACAGGTGGAATTCTATTTGAATAAACTTTTGAAGACTGGGCAGAGCGCGTTCTACGAGACGACCTATTAAGGCGCGCAGCGCGTCTTGGATGAGAAACTGCGGGCACCCGGCGATGTTGTGAGTGACTAGCCTAACCGTTTATGTTTTGGTGATTGCACCACGCTAGGGGCGAGGCTGCTCAAACTGCAGGTAGTGAGCGCGCTACGCAGGACTAGACACCTGTCCCTCAGCCCATTTCCAGAGCCCGTCAGGGAAAACGCGCTCAGGGGTAGGTGCAGCTCAATACCTACGTACCGGAGAACCTGCGGCCCAAGGCCAAAATTAAGGCGCTACAATCTGGCCGAGACCTCTCCGACGTAGTCAAGGAGCTGCTCGAGAACTGGGTTATAGGTGAATAGACGTGTATGCAGCTAGCTAACCGGACGGCTATTTAGAAAGGCAAATATACGGCTGTATACCTAGGAGAAAGGTGTGAGCAGGCGCTACCGTGCTGTAGCTGCATGGCGGTTAGGCCGTCCCCTACGGCCTTGGGAAACAGTCCACCATATAGACTCATCAGGACGACCACCCGGACAACCTGGCGCTGCTCATCGGCATCAGTACGTCCAGCAGCGACGTGCTTAACCCGGCCATTACTGTTGACGAATCTCAAAGTAGAGGAGGGACTCAAGCCCCTCCTCTACTTCCACAATCGGGTCGCTAAGGCGTATCGCCGCTGGCGGTAAAAGTAAGTTCCCCGTCGCCCGAGCCGAGCGTCAGGCGGTCGCCGTCCAACGTGAAGGTGGATGCGCGCGCGAGCAGAGCCAGGTACGTCACCTCCTGGCTGGTGACGTCTTCCGCGCAGGCCATGCGGGTGGAGATGAGGGGGCCTAAAGCGAGACTTCCGTCGCTTAGTAGGAGGAGTGCCCGATAGCGGTTGCAACCACCCGAACCGAACACAGCTTGACCTCTGGGTCCGAACTCGAGCGTGACCTCGGAGCCCGCGACTAAGGCGTGCGCTGCACCACCCGGGGCGTAGCTCGTGAGCGCCCAGGTGGTGCCCGCCAACGGATGGGACTGCGCCAGGGCACCTTGAAATAGGAATGCAAGTGTCGCGAACAGGGCGGTTTTCATGGCGGTTCCAGTAAGGTTCATCGTGCCCTCCTCGAATCTACAGCTTGGCCTCTACGATACGCCTGGCTCGAGCTCCAAAACCGGAGAGGGGAGCGTCGGCCTGGTTTCAGGTGGCCGTTGCTGCCGGAGGACTCGCCTCCGTACTAGCCGCACCCTGACCTCATACACGACGAGCGCCAGCAGCGCCAAAAGGTGGACCGAAATGACCGCAGGCGGTACGTCCACCACCAGCGCCCAGAATGTGTGTTGATAGCCTGCTTCCCTCATGTTTTCCCCCGGACCCGGCCACGGTTTGGGCGGCCATATGTGGAGTCTAAGGCGCGTCTGTCAGGGCTGCAATAAACTTTTGCACCGCTTCCGGTCATGAGCGGGTCACCGCGACTTTTCTAAGCTCCTAGTATGGTCACGGTCACCGACAGCATCCTCATTCAAGAACCCATTGACGACGTCTTCGCCTTTGCCTGCGACTACCGTAACGACCCGGTCTGGCGCAGTGGCGTGAAGGAGATGAGGGTGTCTCCGGGAGGGAAGACCCGGGTCGGCTCGCGCACCTATGAGGTCATGAACTTCCTGGGCAGGCGCCTGCACACGAGCGCAGAGGTCATCAGCTACATGCCTGAAAACAAGGTCGCCTTCCGCTCGCTCGACGGACCCATGAAGCTCACGGGCTCCCGGTCGGTCAGTCGGCGTCCGGAGGGTACGCAGTTCACGTACTATCTCGAGGCCGACCTCAAGGCGCTCAAGTAGCACCTCGAGGGCTAGGGCGAAAGGGACGTGCCTTAGAGTACTTGGATGGACAAACGAGAGCACAAGCGCATTGAAGACGCGGTAGACGTGATCGAGCAGCACCCGTCGGTCGCCATCGGCGGGCTGATTGGGCACGCTTTGAACTCGGAGCACGGGTTTTACCTGGGCGGCGTGCAGATCGAAGA
>JBMDWS010000150.1:0-7932 GCA_048594695.1 Truepera sp.
TCCTCGGCGCGAAAGCCCCGCGCACGAAGGGCACGCCGCGCCGCACGCGTCGCCAGAAAAGGGTCGCCACTAAAGGAGAGGATCATCGCTTAAAGCGTAGCAAAAAGAGGATAGGCTAGAAAAAAAGATCGTCGAGGTAAAACGGTGCGAGCGCCGCGAGCATCTCCCCGGCACTCCCGAAACGCCGGGCCGGGTCGTACTCGAGCGCCCGCGACACGAAAGGCTGTAGCGGGCTCGCCGCGTCGGCAAGGGGCGGGAGTTCGACGGTGCGGTCCCCGGTCAGAAAGCGGAAGATATCCCGTCCATAAGGGGGTGCACCGGTCAGCATGTGGTACAAAACAGCCCCGACAGCGTAGAGATCGCTGCGCGGGTCGCTGCGCTCGCCCCGAAACTGCTCTGGGGCCATGTAGTTGGGCGTGCCGAGCGACATACCCTGCTGGGTAATCGCCGCGAGCGCCAGATCCTTGGCAAAGCCAAAGTCGGTCAGGAGCGCCTTTTCCCCATTGATAAGGATATTCGAAGGCTTGACGTCTAGGTGAATCACGTCGTGCGCGTGGGCGTACTCGAGCGCCGAGAGAATATGTCGCATGAAGCGCAGCGAGTTGGCGGTGCCCAGTGGCCCGTCTTGCAGCGCCTCCTCGAGACTGACCCCCGGACAGTACGCGTAGATCAGACTGGTATCCTGCACGGCCAGGAGCGGCACGATGTGCTCGTGCTCCAGGTGCGTGACCACGGCGGCCTCGCGCCCGAGACGGTTGGCTAAAACCGCCGAGGCCGCCTGGAGCTGCTTGACCACGACAAGCTTGCCTTGCCAGCGCGCCAGTTCGACCCGCATGGGTCCAGCGCTCGAGATCACGCGTACCGGGGTAATCATCTGTTAAGAATTTAACACGCCTCGGGACATTTTTATGAATCACGTTGCCTGAGCCTTATCGGGGAGCAAAGTGCCCTCACGAGCAACCAGCAGGTCCGGCAGACTCACGACTTCAGGGCTAGAGCAGGAGCTTCCCGGCCAACGGATACGCCTCAACATCCCCTCACCCGAACGCACACATTCATGTAAGATTGCTTGGTATTTATGTAAGGTTATACTGCGGGTCATTGCACGGGAAAGGTGAAGCCCAAGACTCGGTCGCGTTTTCGAAAGGTCGGTTTTGGCACACATTTTCGGTGCGACCGCGTGTACACCCTAAAATCTCACGAGGAGGCTCGGCTCGGCCCGCGACGTTCGGCAAAGGTCTTGTTTTTGGTGGAGGAGCACCTCAATGTCATGGTTACGCGCGCTAAAAAGATATAGCCCTACTGTCGGTCTTTTACTACTGAGCAGCCTAAGTCTCGCCCAGAGTTCGCCCGAAAACGCCCTACCCCCCGAGGAGCAGGTGCTGCGGATGCCCTGCGACAACTCGCGCAACGAAACGACCTTCGACTTCGCGGTGTCGGTCTATCAGCGCATCTGCGGCAACGCGCTCGACAACCTCTTTCAGGACACGCTGGTCGAACTCGACAACGAGTTCAATCTGGTCCCAGCCGCCGCCGAAAGCTGGGAAGCTTCCGAAGACGGCCTTACCTGGACGTTCACCCTGCGCGAAGGTCAGATGTGGAGCGACGGGACACCGCTCACCGCCTACGACTACGAAGCCACCTTCCGTTACACGGCCTCCCCTGAAGCTGCCTGGGACTTCGCCTGGTTCTACGCGGGCGTCATCAAGAACTGGAACGAGGTTGTGGCTGGCGAACTGCCCCCCGAAGAACTGGGCGTCAAGGCCATCGACGACCGCACCCTTCAGATCACGACCGAAAACGTCTTTCCGCCCCTGCCGGGCATGATGAAGTTCTCGTTCACCCTGCAAAAAAAGGCGCTCGAGGAACACGGTCCCTTCTACAACAACGACCTCGCCACTTCGGTTTCCTCCGGGCCGTTCGTGCTGAGCGAGTACCAGCCGGGAAACCGCGTGGTCCTGGTCGCCAACCCCGACTATAAAGGCTACCGCCCACCCCGCTTGCAGCGCCTAGAGGGCATCTATATGGCCCCGACGACCTACTTTGCCGCCTTTCAGAACGGCGAAATCGACCGCGTACCCTACGAATACCTGACCCCCGCCGACTTTGCCCTCATCGAAAGCGACCCGGTCCTGAGCGAAAACTACCTGCGCCACTTCGGCGACTTTCGCACCGACTATCTGATGTTCGACACCTTCAACCCGCCCTTCGATGACCTCAACGTCCGCAAAGCCTTCGCGCACGCCGTCGACCGGGACGCCATCGTCAAAGGTGTCTACGGCGAGATCAAGGCGATGCCCGCCCACGCCATGCTGATGCCGGGCTTTCCAGCCTCGGACACCGAAGGCGAACTGAGCGAGTATCAGGCCTACAACTGCGACGAAGCCAAGCAGTACCTCACCGACGCGGGCTACCCCGACGGGCAGGGCTTTCCGGCGCTCGAGATGTGGATGCGCGGCGAAGGCCCGGCGATGGCCTCGGTCTATCAGGCCACGGCGACCTCGATTGCCCAGTGCCTGAACATCAATATCGAAGTATCGAACAAAGACTCCAAGGTCTACACCGACGCTATGAACGCCCGCCCGACCGGCCTGCAGTTCGGCTCGATCTCCTACGGCATGGACTACCTCGATCCAGCCAACCTGCTGGGCATCTGGCTCTCGTCGGGTCGCCACTCGTGGAAAAACGAGCAGTTCGACACACTTGTCACCGAAGCCTCGTCCATCGTTGGAGACGACGAAGGCCGCACTCAGATGTTCAAAGACGCCGAGAAGATTCTCGTCGACGATGTCGGCGGCGTCTTTATCGCTCATCGCTGGCAGGGCGACCTGTTTCAACCCTACGTCCAGGGCGATAGCATCCGCGTTCCCGACTCCAACGGCATCAGCGGTTGGCACTGGGGCAACGACAGTGTGCTGAGCGACCTCTATATCGCCCAGCAGTAAAACTCAAAGAGGTTCCAAGCATGCTTGGAACCTCTTTTTTCATTCTCAACGCTGCCGGAGGCCGCCATGCTCCGCTATCTTATAGGACGCATCTTTTCACTCCTGTTCGTGCTGTTCGTCGTCTCGGTCATCGTCTTCGCCATCATGCGGGCGGTTCCCGGCGGTCCTTTCGATGAAGAAAAAGGGCGCTTGCCCGAGGCCGCCAAGGCCAACATCATGGAGAAGTATGGCCTCGATGGGCCGGTCTGGCTCCAGTACCTGCGCTATATGGGCAACGCCCTCCGGGGCGACTTCGGTATTCCCTATCAGCAGCCCACTACCACCGTGACCGCGCTGATCGGAGAGAGCTGGGCCATCACCGCGCAGGTCGGGCTCTTAACGATCGTGCTCGCCTTCGGTTTGGGTATTACGCTGGGCGTCGTCGCAGCGCAGCGGCAGAACTCTTGGCTCGACAATTTCATCACCTTCTCGAGCACACTGGGCGTCACGGTGCCGAACTTCGTGGTGGCGATGTGGCTCATCCTGATCTTTACCGTCGCCAATCCGTGGCTCCCGATGCGCGGCTGGGGGCAGTCGCAATGTCTGGTCGGCAATTACCTGTGTACCGACTGGATTTTGCCTGTCATCGCCTACGCCATAGCGCCGATGGCGATCATCGCCCGCTATACGCGGGCCAGCATCGTCGACGTCAAACGGGCCGAATACGTGCGCACGGCACGGGCCAAAGGGCTCGCCGAGTCCACGGTCATGCGCAAGCACATCTTCCGTAACGCGCAGATTCCAATGGTGACCGTCCTCGGCACCGAGATCCCCAACCTGATTACCGGCAGCATCTTTATCGAATCGGTCTTTTCGATCAACGGCCTCGGCAAGTTTTTCGTGACCAGCGTGACCAACCGCGATTACCCGATGATTATGGCGCTCTTTTTACTCATCGCGCTGCTTTGGGGCATAACCTACCTGATCACCGACCTGGCCTACACCTGGATCGACCCGCGTATCCGTCTGGGCGGCGGTAAGGCTTCGTGACGACTCAAACGCTCGGACCATCGCGCCCCCGGCAGAGCCGCTCGTTCTGGCAAGACGCCCGCAGGCGCTTTTTCAAGAACCGTCTCGCCGTCATCGGTTTCGTCCTGGTTCTGAGTTTTCTCCTCCTGGCTATCTTCGCCCCGCTCATCGCCCCGTACGATTACGACCAGGCCTTCTTCGACCGCACGCGCCTCTTCCCGTTTCAGGACCCGCGTCACCTTTTAGGCACCGACGAGCTGGGCCGCGACTACCTGAGCCGCCTCATGTACGGCGCCAGAACGTCCCTCTTCGTGAGTCTCGTCGTTCAGGGGATATCGCTCCTCATCGGCGTCCCGCTCGGCGCACTCTCGGGCTTTGCGGGTGGCAGGACGGACTTCGTCATCACCCGCATCATCGACGTGATGACGGCATTCCCCAGCCTGCTCTTCGCCATTCTGGTTTCATCGGTGATGGCCGGGGGCTTTCGCACGGTGGTCGTCGCGCTCAGCATCACGTCGTGGATTGCCTACGCCCGCCTGACGAGAGCGCAGGTCCTGCAACTGCGCGAACAGGACTATGTAGCAGCAGCGACCGCACTCGGGGCGCGGCAGGGGCGCATCATCTGGTACCACATCCTGCCTAACGCGCTAAGTCCGCTTTTGGTCGCCATCTCCTTCGGCATCCCGGCGACGATTTTTGCCGAAGCAGGCCTGTCGTTTCTCGGTTTCGGCGTCAACGATCCCATCGCCTCGTGGGGCAAGATGGTCGGCGTCAGCAGCGCGTATGTCCGCGTCTACTGGCACCTCGCGCTCCTTCCTACGATTGCCATCGCGCTCACCATGCTCGGGTTCTCCTTTATGGGCGACGGCCTGCGCGACGCCCTCGACCCGAAGCAAGGAGAATAGTGTCATGACGCTTCCTGCGACCGATTTGAAATCTCTGTATTTACTCGAGCCCGACATCATCTTTCTCAACCACGGCTCGTTCGGTGCGACGCCCAGGCCCGTGTTCGAGGCCTATCAGGACTGGCAGCGGCGGCTGGAAAGCCAACCTGTGCGCTTTCTGGGTCGGGAAGCCGACGGGCTCCTGGCCGAGGCGCGGTCCATCCTCGGCGACTATCTGAACGTCAGCGGCGACGACCTGTCCTTTGTCACCAACGCGACCTTCGGCGTCAACGTCGCGGCGCGGTCTCTGGCGCTGGGTCAGGGCGATGAAGTGCTGACCAGCGATCAGGAATACGGCGCGTGCAACAACGTCTGGACATTCTTGAGTCAAAAACAGGGCTTCAGCTACCGCTACGCGGCCCTTCCACTGCCTGCCTCGGGGGAGGAGATGCTCGAGGCCTTCTGGCAGGCCGTCACCCCGCAGACAAAGGTCATCTATTTGAGTCACATCACCTCGCCGACCGCGCAAACTCTCCCGATTCGGCAGATCTGCTCGAGGGCGCGGGAAGCGGGCATCCTCACTGTGATCGACGGGGCGCACGCACCGGGACAGCTGGACCTGGACCTCACCGATCTCGGCGCGGACATCTATACCGGCAACCTGCATAAGTGGCTCTCCGCGCCCAAAGGGGCGGGTTTTCTCTACGTCCGGCCTGAGGTGCAAGAGAGCATCGAGCCGCTGGTGGTCTCGTGGGGCTGGACCCGCCCAACAAGCGAAAGTCTGGGGTCACGCTTTCTCGACAACCTCGGCTGGGTCGGCACCGAGGACATCTCGCGCTATCTGGCGGTCCCCGCGGCGATTACATTTCAGCTCGAGCACGACTGGCCCACGGTAAAACGGACGTGCCACAGGTTGCTGACGGGGGCGCTCGAGAGACTCCAAAACGTCACGGGGCTCCCCTCGGCCTATATGAGCGAGGACGGCTACACTCAGCTCGCCATCGCTCCCCTGCCCCTCGGTACGGACACGGCTACGTTCAAGACCCGCCTCTACGACGAACACCGCATCGAGCTTCCACTGACCGAACACCGAGGCCAGCCGTATTTGCGAATTTCGGTACAGGGCTACAATACCGGGGCGGATTTAGAAGCTCTCGTACGAGCAGTCGAGACCTTGCTGGAGCGCTAGTCCTGCCGACCTAGCGGCGTCAGGTCGAGAACCTGCACCCTTGGGTCAACGATGTCCATACCTCGGTCGAAGGTCGAATAGCTGTGATAAATCGTTTCACCGTCCCGCACGAAGATGCTGAAGCCGGGCACTTCGCCGCGCAGGTCGCTCTTTAGTCCCTTGGCCTCCAGCTCCTCCCTGTTGCGAAAGTTGTGCTCGATGGGGGCAACGCGCTCGTCGTGGGTCGCGTGGAAGTCGTAGTTGAACTCGCTACCGTAGGACGAAACCCAGGGCACGTCCCAGCCTTTTTGAGCCTTCCAGGCTTCCAGCTTCTCCAAAGGCGCCCTCGAGACAAGGGCGTACGCCGTATCCTTGCTCTGCCAGAAGTCCAGGTGGTTGGTGCTCAGGCCGTCCACAAAATAGCTGCATCCGGAGCAGCCTTTTTCCCAATCCGGGTCGAACATGAAGTGTTGAACGATGAGCTGCTTGTGCTCACCAAAAAGCTCGAGAAGACTGACCGGACCCTCCGGACTATCGAAGGTGTAGTCTTTTTCGACTCTTACGAGTGGCAACGCCTGCCGCTCTTCGCGAAGAGCGTCGAGGGTTCGGGTGGCAGCTTTCTCCTTGACGAGCAGCGCCTTGCGCGCCTCCAGCCATTCATCCCTCGAAACGACGTTGGAAAAGTCCATTAGCGATCCCCTCGAGCGTGAGCATTCGGAATTAAAGCCTCAAACTCATGCGTTTAGGTGAACAATATACCTTAATTTATTAGGCATTGTCAAATGTGCTGATCGGGCAAAAGTTACTCGAGAGGCACCCGCACCGCCCCCGCGAGAAACGTGTGGTGGACCTCGGCACCTGCCCGCCGCAAGCGCCGGAGCACATCCGGGTTCGGGTGTCCATATGTGTTGCGCCCGTAGGAGAGGATGGCCTCTTCAGGTTGCGCGGCCTCCAGGAGACGTTCCGACGTGGAGAACCTCGAGCCGTGATGTGCGGCGAGCAGCACGTCCACGTCCGGCACCGCCAGCACATTTTCGATCTCGCTCGGCATGTCGCCTAGAAAGAGCGCGTCCGTGCCGAGCGCCGAGAGCACGAAGGCCACCGAGTTCTCGTTGGTCTCGTCGAACGGTTCCATGGGTGGGTTGAGGATCTCGAGCCGGGCCGCACCCACGTTTATCACCTCCCCGCGCCGAACCTGGGTGACGGGTATCCCCTTGGCTTTCGCCACTGCCATGAACGCCCCGAACGCTTCGGAGTCTTTGGACGGATAGCCGATGACGACCTGCCCAACAGGAATGTCTCTTAGAACGCTCGCCAGACCTTCGATATGGTCGGTGTCGGCGTGTGATGCGACAACGAGCTCGAGTTCGTCCACCTCGAGCGCCCGCAGCGCCGGGACGACGGTGTTCTCACCGATATCGAAATCACTAAACGGGGTGCCCCCCGCATCCACCAAGATCTCCACGCGGTTCGGCAGGCGAATGAGGGTGCTATCACCCTGCCCCACATCCAGATAGACGATCTCCGCCGCGCCGTGCGGGGGCGGGGTGAGGGTGGACGCGGCAAGCGCCGCAACGACCACCACGAGCCCCCGCCAGAGGCGCAGCTTGCCCAAACCCACCAGTGCCAGGGCCAGCGCACCCGTCCCGTAATACACGAACCCTACCGGCGCGATCTCGCCCCAGGTGAGGCTAGGCCAGCTCGCCGTGTGGTTTGCCGTCCCGATGAGGGCTGAGGCGACAGGAGCTGTGAGATTGTTGAACAACGCTGCCAAGGGCAAGGACACCAGCCCGAGCAGGCCCGCTGCGAAGCCGAGCGGGACCAATGGCGTCGCCAGCGGAATCGCTACGATGTTGACGATAGGAGCGAGCAAAGGAATGATACGAAAGCTGTTGGCCAGGAGCGGCAGGAGAAGAATCTGCGCCGC
>JBMDWS010000151.1:0-2400 GCA_048594695.1 Truepera sp.
CTGCCCGCCGAGTTTGCCAAGCTCAGCCCCCAGAGCCAGGCGCAGTACCTAGAGATCCACACCTTTATGCAGGGTTACCTGCTTCACGCGCAGGGAGACAGGATGCTCATGGGCGCGTCGGTCGAGGGCCGTTTCCCTTTCCTCGACCACCGGCTCGCAGCGTTCGCGGCGAGACTGCCAGACACCTTGAAGCTGCGCGGCCTGAGTGAAAAGTACCTCCTGCGCCGCGCCGTCGCGCCGCTGCTGCCCGAGAGCATCAGCCAGCGCCCCAAGCGCCCGTACCGCGCACCCATCGCCCCGGCCTTCGTAGGTCCGAACGCGCCCCCTTACGTCGCCGACCTGCTGCAACCCAACCGTCTGCGGGAGGCCGGAATGTTCGACCCGGAGGCAGTGGCCTTGCTCTACCAGAAGGCGCAGCACTTTCCCACGGCGCTTGGCGAAACCGATGAGATGGCGCTCGTGGGCGTGCTCTCGAGCATGCTGCTGCACGAACAGTTCATCGCACGTCCGGCGCTCGCCCCCCCCGCCACCGCGACCCGGCTGGTGGTGGGGTCGACCGTAATGCCGGACCCCACACGGTTTCCGGCCCCCTTTCCCGTAGAAACCGTCAGGAATGCCTGATGCGCCCCGAACGGCTTATCCACGACGGCCTCTTAAGGAGTGCCGCAGCGCATCCGGACCATCCGGCGCTCGTCACCGAAACGGGTCGCTATACCTACGGTGAGCTGCTCGAGGCCTCGAGACGCTTTGCTCAGGGGCTCGTGCGTCACGGCCTGGAGCGGGGCGAACGCGTGGCGATTCAGCTCGAGAACGGCTGGGCGAGCGCCGTGGGTATCTACGGCACCCTGCTCGCGGGCGGCGTCATCATGGTGCTCCACCCGCAAACGCCGCCGGACAAGCTGCGCTTTATCCTGCATGACAGCCGCGCGAGCTTCTGGCTGACCGACAGCCGTTTCTCGGGCGGTCTATGGAACGCGCCTGAAATCCGCCGCCTCAAGGGCGTCATTCTTGGCGACGGTCCCCCGAGTGATGTTTCAGGCACCGCTGAAGCCTTCAGCTTAGCTTCGTTTCTGGACGCCTCTCCGCCCTCTCTCACCGAAGCGCCCACCATCCCCCTCGACCTCGCGGCGATTATCTACACGTCAGGCACGACCGCAGCGCCCAAGGGCGTGATGATGAGCCATCAGAACATGGTCTTCAGTCTGGGGAGCGTCCTCGAGTACCTCGAGCTGCGCCCGGACGACCGTCTGCTCAGCCCGCTCGCCTTCGCCTTTTCCTACGGTCTCTACCAGCTCTTTATGAGCGTCGCGGTCAGGGCCACGCTCTACACCATGCAGGCGACCTACCCGGCAGCGCTCGCCGAGCGCATCAGGGCGGAGCACATCACGGTGTTTCCAGGCGTCCCGACCCTATTCGCCAGCCTTACTCTGCAGGCGCAAGGGGGTCTGGAGAGCGTGCGCTGCGTGACCAACGCCGCCGCGGCGCTGCCCGTGGCGCTGGTGCCGCGCCTGCGCACCCTGTTTCCGCGTGCCCGCATCTATAACATGTACGGTCAGACCGAGTGCAAGCGCGTCGCCTATCTGGACCCCGAGAGGCTCGAGACGCATCCGGATTCGGTCGGCAGGGCGATTCCCGGCACCGAAGTGCTCCTCCTGTCCGAAACGGGCGAGCCCGTCACTCCGGGCGAAACGGGCATCCTGCATGTGCGCGGCCCGCACGTGATGATGGGCTACTGGGAGCGCCCTGTAGAGACGGCCCGGGCCCTCCGACCCGGACGTTACCCCGGCGAAAGGATGCTCTGCACCGGCGACTACTTTCGCCTCGACGAGGAGGGCCTGCTCTATTTCGTCAGCCGCCGCGACGACATCATCAAGACGCGGGGCGAAAAAGTCAGTCCCAACGAGGTCGAAGAGGTTCTCTACAGCCTCCCGGGCGTCCTCGAGGCGGCGGTGATCGGCGTCCCGCACCTCCTGCTGGGCGAGGCGATCCGGGCCTACCTCGTCCTCATACCGGGCTCGAGCCTGAGCATGCAGGGGGTGCGGCGGGCCTGCTTGGCCCAGCTGGAGGCCGCCAAGGTACCAAGTGAGGTTCTTTTCGTCGAAGCACTACCCAAAACGGCGTCGGGCAAGGTGCGGCGTCAGAGCCTGCGCGACGAGGTTCTCGCGCAGAGCCCCGCGTGAGCACGATGTCTGGTTCTGCAGCTGTTTCTGCGGCTGGCACTGCGCCCGGGACTACGACTGTCACCGCGCACCGCTACCGCGAGGAAGATGCGGCTCGCTGGGACGCTTTCGTCGCGCGCTCGTGGAACGGCACCTTTTTGCACACGCGCCGCGTTCTCGCCTACCTCGGGGACCGCTTACAGGACCCGTCGCTGCTGCTCGAGGCGGGCGGCAAGCTCGT
>JBMDWS010000152.1:0-4072 GCA_048594695.1 Truepera sp.
GACTGCACGACATCACTATTCAGCCCTGGTCGCCCTTTCAGTACGGATTTTTCGAGGGCGTGTTTTTGGGTAGCGACAAGTTCCCGGAACTCAACGCCAAGTTGGACGAGTTGGCTGAGCACCACGATGTCAGCACCACGACGCTGGCGATCGCCTGGTTGCTGCGTCACCCGGCGAAGATGCAGCCGGTCACCGGAACGACGAACGTGGACAGGCTGCGGGACTGCTGCCGCGCCGCTGAGGTTACGCTGTCGCGTGAAGAGTGGTACGAGGTATACCGGGCCGCAGGTAACGTCCTGCCCTAAAGGTCGCGTGACTTACAGGCTCGAGCGCTCAGGTGCTCGAGCCTTTTTTCTGGCCTTCGGGACCGCGCCACTCGCGCGCCAGCATGGCGTAGACGAGCTCGCTGGTCCACTCTCCCTTGACGTATTCGTTGTCTATAAAGTGCGCTTCTCGGCGCATACCGAGGCGCTCCATCAGCGCGTAAGAGGCGGTGTTGCGAGCGTCGCAGCTTGCGATGATGCGGTGCAGACCGAGCGTGCCGAAGCCAAGGCCCAGCATGGCGAGCGAGGCTTCGCGGGCGTATCCCCGACCGTGAGCCTCCGGATGAAAGACGAATCCGAGTTCACCTTCCCTTTGCGCTGCGCTGAGCCAGACGAGGATGACTTCGCCGAGGACGCGCCTGTCGCTCGTGCGTTCGGCTGCGAGTACCAGCCCTTCGCCCTCCTGCCAGACGCCTTGCGTACAGCGTTTGGCAAACGAGTCGCGCAGCTTGGCCTCGTCGCCGGGAGTCCAGTAGAGGTAGGTCGCCACGTCGTCGCGGCTGTAATACGCCTTATAGTCCTCGAAGTCTCCCTCTGCGTAGGGGCGCAAGGTGAGACGCTCGGTCGTAAGTGGGAACGTCGGGATCGCGGGTTTCATCGTGACTCCAGGTTAGGGATGCTGTTCAGGGCGTGCAAGGCAGGTTTCAGGTAGGCTCGCCTAGTTTGAAGGGCTGAGTATCGCTCTCGACGGAGTCGCCCAGGCGAATATGGAGGACGCGGTTCTCCTGCTTGAGGCGGGCGTTTTCGGCCTCGAGCTGCGTTACCCGTTCGCTCAGCAGCCGATTTTCGTCCTGCCGATAGTCGCTCATGAGCTTGAGTAGTAGCCCGGTGACGACCAGGGCAACAAGACCCACGACCAGATTCGACAGCATGGTTCAGCATAAGCCATTTTCGTGTGAGGGACGCGGGACTCTTTTAAACGGTGCTATGCTCGTCGCAGTATCGCCAGCCTTTCCCGGAGCCCTTATGACTGATCCTTTACGCTTTCCCGTAGCAGTCGAACGCTTCACCGTAGAGCACCTGCGAGATACCCACGCCCTTGGTGTAGGCGCGCCGCGTCTGTCTTGGACGGTTCAGACGGAGCGCGAAGGGTGGCGGCAGCAGGGGTACGCGCTCGAGCTCACCCAGGGCGCTGCCGAGCCCGTCGTGTTCGGCCCCAGTGAGTCGCCCGAATCGGTACTCGTGCCCTGGCCCTTTGCGCCGCTGTCTTCTCGAGACCGGGTGTCGCTCCGCGTCCGGGTGTGGGGTGAGGACGGCAGCGTCTCACCCTGGAGCGAAAAGCTAAACGCCGAGGTCGGCCTGCTCGAGCCTGGCGACTGGAGCGCCCGTTTTATCACTCCCGACTGGGACGAGGACACGTCCGAAGCGCAGCCGACGCCTATGCTGCGCCACACCTTCGAAATCGACGGCGAGGTCGGGCGCGAGATCGTCTGGGCGCGGCTTTACGTCAGTGCGTTAGGGGTTTTCGAAGCTTACCTGAACGGCGAGCGTATCGGAGATCACGTCCTGGCACCGGGCTGGACGAGTTACCCGAACCGGCTGCGCTACGAAACCTTCGATGTGACGCCCATGCTGCGACCCGGTACCAACGCGCTCGGGGCGCTGCTCGGGGACGGGTGGTACCGGGGGAGACTCGGGTTTCATGGGGGTAAACGCAACATCTATGGTGACAGGCTGGGCTTTCTGGCGCAGCTCGAGCTCTATGATGCCGACGGCGTCATCACGCGTGTTGTGACCGATGAGGGCTGGCGTGCTGCGACCGGACCCATTCTGGCGAGCGACCTCTACGACGGCGAAACCTATGATGCCTGCCTCGAGCGCCCCGGCTGGTCGGAGCCTGACTTTGGCGCGCACGACTGGTTGGGGGTGCGCCCCCTGGAGCACGACCTCCGCACGCTCTTCGCCCCGCTCGGGCCGCCCGTGCGCCGGACCCAGACCCTCGCGCCTGTGTCGATTACCCGCTCACCGTCGGGTAAGACGCTGCTGGACTTTGGACAGAATCTCGTCGGACGGCTGCGCCTCAGGGTGCAGGGCGAGGCGGGCCAGACCGTGACGCTGCGCCACGCCGAAGTGCTCGAGGCGGGTGAACTCGGAACCCGGCCCCTGCGCGGCGCGAAGGCCACCGACCGCTACACCCTGCGCGGCGGCGATCCCGAGACGTGGGAGCCGAGATTCACCTTCCACGGCTTTCGCTACGCCGAGGTCACGGGCTGGCCCGGCGATCTGCGCGAAGGGGACGTCGAGGCTGTGGTGCTGCATTCGGACCTCGAGCGGCGCGGATTTTTCGCGTGTTCCAACCCCCGGCTCGAGCGGCTGCACGAAAACGTCGTCTGGAGTATGCGCGGCAACTTCCTCGATCTGCCGACCGACTGCCCGCAGCGCGACGAGCGCCTGGGCTGGACCGGCGACATTCAGGTGTTCGCCCCGACCGCTGCGTTTCTCTACGACGTGAGTGGCTTCCTGAGTTCGTGGCTCGCCGACCTCGCGGCTGAACAGGACGACGCGGGCGTGGTGCCCTTTATCGTTCCTAACGTCGTCGCGGAGGGGCACACGCCCGCCGCGGCCTGGGGCGACGCCGCCGTGATCGTACCCTGGGTGCTCTACGAACGTTACGGCGACGCGGGGGTTCTGGCGGCGCAGTTTGACAGCATGAAGGGCTGGGTCGAGCATCTCCGAAGCCTCGCTGGGCCGAGTCTCCTGTGGGCGGGTGGGTTTCAGTACGGCGACTGGCTCGATCCGGACGCCCCACCCGAAAATGCCAGCAAGGCCAAGACGGATCCCGATATCGTCGCGACAGCCTATTTTGCCCACTCTGCCGAACTTTTGGGGCGTGCTGCCGGGGTGTTGGAGCAGCAGGAGGACGCGGCACGGTACCGTGCCCTGGCAGAGGAGATCCGGCGGGCTTTCCGGAGCGAATATGCGACGCCAAGCGGTCGTCTGATGAGTGACGCGCCCACCGCCTACGCGCTGGCGCTGACGTTTGGACTCTTGGAGGACCCGGAGCAGCGCCGTCACGCGGGGGCGCGGCTCGCTGAACTCGTGCGCAGGAGCGACTATCGCATCAGTACGGGCTTCGTCGGGACGCCCCTGATCTGCGACGCGCTCCTGTCGGCCGGGGCCGAGGCGGAGGTGTTTCGCCTCCTGACCGAAACGGGTTGCCCGTCGTGGCTCTATCCGGTCACGCAGGGTGCGACGACGATCTGGGAGCGTTGGGATTCGATGTTGCCGGACGGCTCCATCAATCCCGGCGAGATGACCTCGTTCAATCACTATGCGCTCGGGGCTGTCGCCGACTTTTTGCAGCGCCGCGTCGCGGGACTCGCGCCTGGTGCGCCGGGGTATCGCCGCCTCGAGGTCGAACCCCATATCGGAGGCGGTCTGACCCACGCTTCAGCCCGTTACCGCACACTGTATGGGCTGGCGGAAGTGGCGTGGGCGCTGTCGCAGGGGCAGCTCGAGCTGAACGTCCTGGTGCCGCCGAACACGACGGCTCGCGTGGTTTTGCCCGGTACGGGCGCGGTTCATGAGGTCGGTTCAGGCCGTTACCGCTGGGTTGTGCCGCACGCGCAGGATTCGGGTGCGTGAGGACTGGATGGGCTCGAGCGCGTAGGCCGGCTTCAGGGCGTTACATGTGTTCCAACCCGGTGTGGGCTGTCTCCGGGCGTGACACGGTGGTGAGCACCCAGACGGTGACGGCGTAGGTGATGATGTGCATGGTCTCGAGCGACACGACCATCGAAAGGGGCGCG
>JBMDWS010000153.1:0-4465 GCA_048594695.1 Truepera sp.
CAGCGCCAAAAAACACACGCTAGGATGCACCTGAAGATAATCCGCAGTAAAGAGGTCGGATTAAAACGGAGGCGATCATGAAGATGCATCTTGGGGTCTTGTTGAGCGTGCTGGTACTGGCTGGGAGTGCCTGGGCGCAAAGCCTGACGGTTTACTCGGGGCGTAACGAGGAGTTTGTCGCGCCAATCGTGGAAGACTTCAGTGCTGCGACGGGCATCCCAGTTGAAGTGCGTTACGGCGACACTGCCGAACTTGCCGCGACGATCCTGGAGGAGGGCCAGAACAGCCCGGCCGACCTGTTTTTCGGTCAGGACGCCGGAGCGCTCGGGGCACTGGCGCAGGAGGAACTTTTCAGCGTGCTGCCCGAAGAGACGCTGGCGCGCGTCGAACCACGCTTCCGGAGCGCAGATGGTCTCTGGGTCGGCGTCACCGGACGGGCACGGGTTCTGGCTTACAACACCGATGTCTACACGCCTGAAGAGCTGCCCGCGAGCGTTTTCGATCTGACCGACGAAGCTTACCGGGGCCGGGTGGGCTGGGCACCCTCGAACGCGTCGTTTCAGGTGTTCGTGACGGCCCTGCGCGTGCTCGAGGGTGAAAACGCGGCGCGGGCATGGCTCGAAGGCATGATCGCTAGCGACGTGCAGACCTACAGCAACAATTCCTCGCAGCTCGAGGCGCTGGCGCGGGGCGAGATCGACCTGGCGCTGGTCAACCACTATTACCTCTATCAGTTTTTGGCCGAGCAGGGCGAGGAGTTTCCGGTGCGCAACCACTTTTTTCGGGACGCCGATCTGGGTTCGCTCGTCAATGTGGCCGGGGTCGGTATCCTCGGTACGTCGGCGGAACCCGAAGCCGCGCAGCAGTTCGTCGACTATCTCCTCAGCGATGAGGTTCAGCAGCGCTTTACCGAGGAGATCTACGAATATCCGCTGGTGAGCGGGATCGCTACCAATGAAACCCTGCTGCCGCTCGCCGAGATCGAGACGCCAGACATCGACCTCTCGAACTTAGACGACCTGGGGGGTACGCTCGAGCTGCTCACCGAGGTTGGCGCACTCTGACAAGTCCTTAGCTGATGGTTGTCCGGTAGCGATACCCCGTTCCGAAAGGTCCATGTGCGAAGCTGGCCCGCGAGAAGGCTAAAGATCACTCGGGGGAGGGGAGCGGCTGCTCCCCTCCCTCCCGCTGTCGTTTTGCTCCCGAGTATCGTCGTGGCGCTGGCTGTGCTGTTGCCGCTGGGCTACCTCGTGCTGCGGGCTGCTGGGGCAGGCGCAGACTTCTGGCCCTACCTGCTCCGTGCCCGGAGCCTGGAAGCGATCTGGACAACGCTGCTACTCGCGTTTTGCGTGACGACCCTGACGCTATTCCTGGCGCTGCCGGTCGCCTGGCTGACCCTGCGCACCAACCTCCCCGGGCAGCGCTTATGGTTTGTTCTCTGCATGTTGCCCCTCGTCATTCCGACCTACGTCGGGTCTTTTGCCCTCATCTCGACGTTTGCGGCGGGTGGGCTGCTGAGCAGCGCGTTGGGACTGCGCTTCCCGAGTGTCTACGGATTTGGCGGGGCACTCGCCGTGTTGACGCTCTTCACCTTTCCCTACATGTTGCTGGCGCTACGGGCAGGGTTTCGTACGCTCGACGCGAGCCTCGAGGAGGCGGCCCGCAGTTTGGGCTATAGCCCGGCACGTACGTTTTTCGTCGTGACGCTGCCGCACTTGCGTCCGGCCATCGCAGCCGGGGCGCTCCTCGTTTCGCTCTACGTCGTTTCGGACTTCGGCGCGGTCGCTATGCTCAGGGTCGACACCCTGACCCGCAGCATCTTCGTGCAGTATCAAAACTCCTTTAACCGCAGCAATGCTGCCGCCCTGGCGCTCGTGCTGGTCGTCCTCAGCCTCGGGATCATGCTGGTCGACCGCTTTGTGCGGGGGCGGGTGCGCCTGAGCCGCACGGGTGTAGGCGTGGCCCGCGCGCCGCGCCGGGTGCCGCTCGGGCGCTGGGCCGTACCTGCACACCTTTTCCTCGGGGTGCTCGTCGCGGTCTCGCTCGTCGCGCCGCTTATCGTCGTCGGGATCTGGTTCTGGCGCGGTTATAGCGGAGGGCTCTACGGCAACGGCTTAACAGGGGGGATGCTCGAGTGGCAACCCGTTCTCAACGCCGTGCGTGTATCGCTGGTCGCGGCGCTCGCCTCGAGCTTGCTGGCCCTACCGGTCGCGGTGCTGGCGGTGCGCTTCCCTTCGCGGCTAAGCAGTGCGCTCGAGCGCCTGAGTTATCTGGGGCACGCGCTGCCGGGGCTTGTCGTGGCCCTCGCGCTGGTCTTTTTCGGAGCGCGCTACGCGCCCTGGCTCTATCAGACCGAGGCGCTTCTCATCTTTGGGTATGTGGTGCTTTTTTTGTCGCTGGCGCTGGGAAATATCCGGACGAGCCTGCTGAGCGTCAATCCGCACCTCGAGGAGGCGGCCCGCAGTCTCGGGCGTTCGCCCGCGCAGGTGCTTTGGCAGGTGACGCTGCCTCTCGTTCGCAGCGGCGGCGTCACGGGCATGGCGCTGGTTTTTCTGGCAACCATGAAAGAGTTACCCGCGACCCTGCTGCTCGGGCCGACCGGGTTCAATACGTTGGCGACGCGTATCTGGTCCTGGACCGTCGAGGCATTTTTTGCCCAGGCCGCGCCCTACTGTCTTGTCCTCATCTTGGTTTCCGGCTTTTCCCTGGCGCTTTTACTCGGTAGCGACCGCGACGTGTAAGCCTTACGCTGTGACCCCGTGAAGCGCCTCGGCGAGGAGCGTGAAGGAGCGCAACCGGTCGCTGTGGGCGTGCATCATGGTGGTGATCATCAGCTCATTGGCCTGCGTTTTTTGGGTGAGTTCGCTGAGGTGGCGCCGCACCGTGTCCGGGCTGCCGACGATCTGCATCCCGCGAATGTGCTCCAGTGCCGCGAGTTCCTGCGCGTCGTAGGGGTAGTCGTGCGCTTCCTGCGGCGTCGGGAGCTGAATGGGTGCGCCGCTGCGGAGTTTCAGGAAAGTCAAGCGCATGGGGCCAGCCAGAAAGTCGGCCTCCTCATCGGTCGGAGCGCAAAAGACCGAGGCCGTGACGATGGCGTAGGGTTCGGCGAGTGCGCCCGGTGTAAAAGCCCGGCGGTAGACCTCCAGCGCAGTCATCAGGGCGTGAGGGCTGAAGTGATAGGCGAAGGCGAAGGGTAGCCCCAGCTCTCCTGCTAAGCGGGCGCTGTAGTCCGACGAGCCGAGCAGATAGACGGGCGGGAGCGCGGTGTCCCGGGGCATGGCCTGGACCCGGGCAAAGGGATGCCCTGGCGGAAAGCTGCCACTGCCGAAAGCGAAAAGCTCAGCGAGCTGCGCGTCGAAATCGTCGGCGTGCAAGGCCTCGCGGCTGCGGCGCAGCGCCAGCGCGGTGAGGCCGTCGGTGCCGGGGGCGCGGCCCAGGCCCAGGTCGATGCGGTCCGGGTAGAGGGCCTCTAACGTCTTGAACGCCTCGGCGACGTGCAGCGGCGCGTGGTTCGGGAGCATTACGCCGCCCGACCCGACCCGCAGGGTCGTCGTGACGCCCGCGACCTGACCGATCAGCAGTTCGGGTACCGCCGAGGCGATCCCCGGCGTGTTGTGGTGTTCAGCCAGCCAGAAGCGGTGGTAGCCGAGGCGCTCGCTATGCTGCGCCAGCTCGAGCATATTGTGCAGCGCCTGACGGCTGCTCATGCCCGACGCTACAGGGACCAGCTCGAGCACGGAAAGGGTAGGGAAGGTCATCTTCCGAGTCTAGGCGCTCGGGACGTTTTGCTACGTTTTCTATACCACTAGTCTGCTTGGGCATTTAGCGCGAGGGCTTGCCGACCCGCGTCAGGTGTTCCAGGTAGGCGTCCAGCGAGGCCTCGTTGTGGGCCGTCACGCTGGCCCTCAGGCGGGTCACGTCGCGGGCCTTAAAGATCTCGAAAAGCTGCCAGTGCTCGCGCTGGGCCTCGGCCACGCGTCCGGCAAAGACCTCCTGAAAGTAGACGTGCCGCAATCGGTCCCAGTGGACGAAGGCCCGCTTGAGGGCGTCGGCGACGAGCGGGGTTTCGCCCTTGGCGCAGAGCCACGCGTGCAGCGCGACGTTCTCCCCGGACCAGCGTTCGGGGTCGCTGATGAGGGCGTCCATCCCCTCGAGTCGCTGCCTGAAGTCGTCCAGGTCCTGCGCGCTGAAGCGCTCGAGGGCGGCGCGGGCGCTGATGGCCTCGAGCGCACCCAGAAGCTCGAAGAGTTCCCGCACCGATTCGGGCCGGATGTCGCTCACATACGATCCCAGGTAGGGCCGGGTCACCACGAAGCCGTCGGCGGAAAGCTGTTGCAAGGCCTCACGCACAGGGATGTGGCTGACCTCGAGCGTACTCGCCAGCTCGTCGATCACGAGCCGGGTTCCCGGAGCCAGAACACCGTCCAGGATCTGCTGGCGCAGGGCGTCGTAGACCGCGTCCTTT
>JBMDWS010000154.1:0-18334 GCA_048594695.1 Truepera sp.
GCGCTCTTGGCCGACCCTGCAGCGCTGCGGCGGGTGCTCGAGTATCACATCGTGCCGGGCAGCTTCACGACCTCCAACATCACGACGGACATGCGGGACACGGGCTTTACCACCCTTTCCGGTGCCATCTTGCCCATTACCGAACGTGGTGTCGGCGATGCGACGGTTACGACTGTCAATATTCCCGCCTCGAATGGTGTCCTGTTCGCCATCGACACCGTACTCACACCCCCGATAACGACCTTGGCTGAAACACCCGACGGCGACGCGCCGGATAGCGAAGAGGCAGCCCCCCCCATGACGCAAAGCCCTGACGCCGCTGACGACGGCGACGGGTCTAGCAGTGACACCCTTGACCGCGACGGAACCCGCACACGCATCACGCTTGCGGACACAGATGGAAGAGGCGTCACGGGTTCAGTCCTGATCGCCCAGTACGCGGGCGACCGCGCGATCGTCACGCTCTCGCTTCTGGGCACGGCTGCCGGAGGCGAATACCCCGCTTCCCTATACGCAGGAACGTGCGACGCCCTGCCCGCTACCGCAGCCGCGGACCTCGAGCCTTACGTGAGCGACATCGGCTTCAGCACGACGGTCGTTACCATTCCTTACGAAACGCTCACGACCGAACCCTACGCCGTCGCCGTGCAGCGGTCACCAAGCGATCCGAGCGTCGTGGCGTGCGGCGACGCGGGGCCTTAGACGGCTCGAGCCATAGACGCTGGCTAGACATCAGATATTCAGATCTATAGATGTCGCAAGCGACGCTTCGCCTAATCCAGGCAGCGCGCCCAGCCCGCGTGTCAGGCACGGTCTCGGCTTAGACGAGGCGAGCGTGTATACTGGGTATTTGTGTAGCCGCGCCCGAACATCAGGGCTGGCGCGGCAGCCTTATCCGATCTCCAGTTCGGCCCCCTTAAGGACATAGGTTATGAATTATCGCAATATCGCTATCGTCGCACACGTCGACCACGGCAAAACCACGCTGGTCGACGGCCTTCTCAAGCAGTCGCACATCTTTCGTGACAATCAGGATGTGCAAGACCGCGTCATGGACTCAAACGACCTAGAGCGTGAACGCGGCATCACCATCCTCGCGAAAAACACCGCTGTAGAGTGGCACGGCACCAAGATCAACATCGTCGACACGCCGGGTCACGCCGACTTTGGGGGTGAAGTCGAACGAGCCTTGCAGATGGTCGACGGCGTGCTCCTTCTCGTCGACGCCGCCGAAGGCCCGATGCCGCAGACGCGCTTCGTCCTCAGAAAAGCTCTTGCGCTGGGCCTCAAGCCTATCGTGGTGGTCAACAAGATCGATCGCAAAGATGCCCGCCCGGATGAAGTTATCAACCTCACCTTCGACCTAATGGTCGAACTCGGCGCGTCGGATGAGCAGCTCGACTTTCCTATCGTCTACGCCATCGCCCGCGAGGGCAAGGCCTGGCTCGAGCTGGATACCCCAGGTGACGACCTCGCGCCGCTCTTCGAGACCATTCTTAGGCATATCCCCGAAGCCGATACCGACACTGAGGCTCCCTTTCAGCTCCAGGTCGCCAACCTCGACTATTCGGACTTTCTGGGCCGCATCGCTGTAGGCCGCGTGCTTCGCGGAACCTTGCGTAAAGGCGAGAGCATTACACGCATCCTGCATAACGGCGACACCGTGCGCGCCCGCATCACCAAGCTCTACACCCACCTGGGTCTCGCCCGGGTCGAGGTCGAGGCGGTCTCGGCGGGCGACATCATCGCACTGACCGGCGTCGAAAACGTGCAGATCGGCGACACGCTGACCGACCCCAACACCCCTGAGGCGCTGCCCGTTCTGGCCGTCGACGATCCGACAGTTTCTGTCACATTTAGCCCCAACACGAGCCCCTTCGCGGGTAAAGAGGGCAAGTACGTCACCTCGCGCCACGTCAAGGATCGTCTCGACCGCGAACTGCTGACGAACGTCGCGCTGCGCGTCGAGGAACTCGGCAGCGAATCCTATCGCGTTTCCGGGCGTGGTGAGTTGCACCTGTCGATTCTGATCGAGCAGATGCGCCGCGAGGGCTACGAATTCTCTGTCTCGCGCCCCGAAGTCATCCTCAAGGAAGAAGCCGGGCAGATGTTGGAACCGTTCGAGCACGTGATCGCCGATGTTCCAGAAAGCGCCATGGGCAGCGTGATGGAATCGCTCTCGAGCCGTAAGGGAACCCTGCTCAATATGTCGCAGGAAGGGGGCCGGGCGCGGCTCGAGTTCTCCATCCCCTCGCGCGCTCTCTTCGGCTACCGAACGCAGTTTTTGTCCATGACGCAAGGCGAAGGGCTTTTAAACCACACATTCGACGGCTACGAGCCCGTGCAGGGCGGCCTGCGGACGCGTTCAGGCGGCTCGCTCGTGGCGATGGAGCCGGGTGAGGTTTTCGCCTACAGCATCTTTAAACTTCAGGACCGGGGCGTGTTCTTTATCGATCCGGGCACCGAGGTCTACGTCGGCATGATCGTCGGAGCCAACAGCCGCACCGGCGACCTCAATATCAACGTGACCAAGAACAAGAAGCTCACCAACGTGCGAGCTTCCTCTTCCGACGACAACATCAGCCTGACGCCACCCAAAAAACTTACGCTCGAGGAGGCGCTCGAATACATTGCCGACGACGAGCTCTTGGAAGTCACGCCGAAAAATATCCGCCTGCGCAAGCGCACACTCGACCCCAACATGCGCAAGAAAGAAGATAAGGTCGGCGCTGCCGGCTAGGACTGGGTAAAGCTGTTTTACCCGCAACAAAGAGCACCCGTTCGGCAACGTCGGGTGCTCCTTTTATGATCCGTTAGACAAATGAAACTTTTCGCCTTCCGACAGCTCTGAGACGGGGATAATGCGAAGATATGCACCTTCTCCTGAGCCTCGTCAGCGCTCTCTCCCCCGTCAAAGGCCGAAGGCGCTTGCGTGAGCGGTGGCGGTCGCTCCCACTACAGACCAAGGGCATCGTGGTGGTGGCTATTCCGTTATGCACGCTGCTCGTGGCGTCACTCCTTGGTGCGTTGCTCGAGCAACAGCAAGTCCGCGCGCTCGGCTGGGCGGTGCGTTCATACGAGGTTCGTGCCGACATTCAGGATATCTATACGCGCATCATGGGTGCCTCGGTGAGTATTCGCGGCTTCGCCATGTCGGGACAAGAGCAGTATTTCGACGCCTATCGGCGGAACACTCAGCGTCTCCCGGCGACGCTCGAGGCGCTGAGCGAGAGCGTCAGCGACAACCCGGTGCAAGCAGCATACGCCACCAGGCTCGCAGCCGACGTCAGGGCGCAGCTCGTCATCTGGCGCACGCTCGAACGTGTTCCTGCCCATGAGGTGGCGGGAACACGCGCCCTGCAGCGCAGTCAGGCAGGGCTCGCTCGGCTTCGCGCCACCTTGCGTCAGATGAGCACGACCGAAGCCGGGCTGCTCGAAACACGCACCAATGAGCTCTACCGCTGGCGAAACACCCAGCGTACGGTGGGCCTTCTCAATTTGCTTCTCGGCCTCGGTGGCGGCTACTTGGCGATGCAGCTCTTCATTCGGGGCATCGTGCGGCGCGCGGAGTATGTCGAAAACAATGCGGTAAGGCTGGCTAAGGGGGAACCTTTGCACGCCCCCATCCCCGGCAGCGACGCACTGAGCCGCCTGAGCCACGCGCTAGACACCACAGCACAGCACCTCAAAGAGCAGACCGACCTCCTGCGTGAGAGCGAAGCCCGCTTGCGCCACGTCGTGTCACACGCACCTATTGTCATCAACGCCTTCGACAGGGAGGGGACCATTACCTTTTCCGAGGGTCAGGCGCTCGGCGCGTTCGGCGTCAACCCGGGTGAGCTGGTGGGCTACCGGGTAAGCGACGTTTTTCAGGATTATCCCGTAGTCCTCGAGGATCACCGTCGCGCCCTCACGGGCAAGCGCTTTACCGCAACGGCCGAGATCGGCAAGACAACCCTCGAAACGCGCTACCTGCCCACCTTCGAGGGTGACGACGTCACGGGCGCGATCGTTGTCGGAACAGACGTAAGCGAACGGCGCGAGGCGGAGCAGGTCCTCCTCCGCTACCAGCAGAGGCTCGAGGGTCAAAATGCCGAGCTCGCCCGCCTGAGCGAACTCAAGGACGAATTTATCGCCAAGATGTCGCATGAACTGCGAACACCCCTAACAGCTATCATCGGTTTCGCCGAACTGCTTCAAGATCCCGACTATATCGGTCCAGTCAGTCAACAACAGCACGAGTACGTCGACATCATTCTTAACGCCAGTGCGCATCTGCTGACGCTCATCAACGACCTCCTCGACCTCTCCAAGATCGAGGCCGGGATGATGCAGCTCGAGCCGGTGAGCGTCGACCTCAGGAGTGCGGTCACTAGCGCTCTGCGCATCATCGAGCACGAGGCGCGAAAAAAAGCGCTCAGAGTGCAGGCGCGCTTGCCCGCCCATCTCGAACCCCTCTCTGCCGACGCCCGTAAGCTCCGCCAGATCCTTTATAACCTGCTCTCGAACGCCGTCAAGTACACGCCGGAAGCGGGTCTGATCGAACTCGTGGTCATGGACGGCGATAGCGAAGTGCGCATCGAGATTCGCGACACGGGACCGGGCATCTCGCCGCAGGACAGGTCACGTCTTTTCGAGCCTTTCGTACAGCTCGCCAACGCTTCGGATAATCCCATCGAGGGCACCGGTCTCGGCCTCGCACTCACCAAGCAACTCGTCGAGCTGCACGGGGGCCGGGTCTGGCTCCACAGCAGGGTCGGCAAGGGGAGCACCTTCGGCTTTTCACTGCCACGCAGCTACCCCGAACCGAGCACGAGGGTCACGTCCTGAAAAACGCCTAAAGCGTCGGCTCGGCTCCCTTAGCAGCAGACTCGAGGCCGTCGAGAGCTTCCTTATAGGTGTCGCCAAAGGCGTACCAAAGAGGGCCTTCTGGGCGCAGCGCGTCAACGATATCCCTGAAGGGTTCTGGCCTGGCTAGCGCCATCCAGCCGTCCTGAATACGAAAGACCTTGTAGAACCACGCCTCGCTGGGGTACGAGGCGTGTTCATGTTCGTTGTCGTAACGGTGTGGCAACTGAGTATCCTTCTGTCGGTCTTCGCGTGAATGGTCTTTCTTGGCCGGTTACATGTCTTGCACCTCAAGCGTATGACAGCGCGAACCCAGGGTATTAGCGCTTAAGTCGTAACCCTTTTGTCCCGCGAGTGCAACGCACCCGTGCGGGCTTAAGGTTCGCTTAAGCCCGGCTCGGCACGATAGATGCCGGAACCTGTCACGCTAGCGCCCCGTAGCCCTGAGGCTCCGCACACCAGGAGGCTGTCAATGCAAAAAACCAAATGGCTTCTCGCCTTCACGCTGTTCGCCGTGGTCGCCTTTCTCTTCTGGCGTCTCGTCGACGGCGTCGCCCTGGCCCCCAGCCTCATCATCGTAGGCGTTCTCGCCCTTAGCGGCGTCGCGCTGTCTTTCGCGGGCCTGCCAGGACGCCCCAAGGAGCGCGAACGCTAGCCCGTAGTCCTGGCCTATAATTCTGGCCCGGCAAGCTAGAATGTCGGCGTGGTTTTTATCTTCTCCAAGCTCTTTTGGGAACTTCTGCGCCCGAGCACGTTCCTATTGCTGCTGGGCCTGGTGGGCAGTGGGCTTCTCTGGACGCGCTTCTGGCGTACCGGGCGCACGCTCACTATTATTGCCCTCGTGCTTTTCGCCCTGCCTGCGTTGCTACCCCTGAATGCGCTCCTAGCGAGGCCGCTCGAGAACGCTTACCCCCCGGTGCCCTTGCCCCGGACTCTCACGGGCATTCTCGTCCTGGGTGGTGCCGAGATGCCCAAAACGAGTGTGGCACGTGGGCAGCTCTCACTGCGAGACGGAGCCGAACGGGTGCTGGCGGGGCTCGAGCTGGCCCGGCGCTATCCGGAGGCGCGCCTCGCCTTTAGCGGCGTGACCGCATCACTCTACGACAGCAGGTCCGAGGCTCACGTGACGCGAGACCTTTTTCGCACCTTTGGTCTCGCGCAAGCACGCCTCGTCATCGAGGCGAAGTCACGCAATACCGAGGAGAATGTCCGCTTCAGCAGGGCACTTATCGATCCGCAACCCGGCGACACCTGGGTCGTCGTGACTTCGGCCATACATATGCCGCGCACGCTGGGTCTCTTCGCCAAGGCGAACTGGCCCGTTCTTCCCTATCCGGTGGATTACCAGACGAATGGCACGCTCACTCTGACCCCGACGCTGCGCTTCGCCGAAAGCCTCTACACGCTGGAAGGTACGCTGCGCGAATGGATCGGTCTTCTCAGCTACCGCCTGCTGGGCCGAACCGACGCGCTCTTCCCGCGTCTCGAGCACCCTTGATCTTTGGGCGGTAGCAGCAAGAAACCCATCAATCTAAGGGACCGCGCCTAGTAGTCGCTAAAACCTACGGCGCGTCGCTCTCGCGCGTCGCTCAAAACACCGCTTGCGCCACCTAGAAGCGTAAGCAGGTAGGGGCTGGGCTCGAGGCCAAGCTCGCGAATGTGATGCTGATAGGCGGCGTACTGGCGCCGCGCCTGCTCGAGATTGCGATTCTCGAGGTGAAAGCGGATCAGCTCGGCGTAGGTCGGTTCATGGCAGGGATCGAGCTTGAGCGCGAGTTTGGCGTAGGTCGGCACGAGGTGCCGCTGCGCCTCCCCGAACCGGGGCAGCACATCCGAGAGAAGGAGCAGGGCGTGCTCCTGAACATGCTGCCGCCGCGCCTCGGCCCAGTTGGCATAGTAGCCAGGAAGGTAGTCCCCCTGATAGCTGTCGAGGGCGGCGAGAATATCCTCGAGCGCGTCGCCTGGACGCAGCAGCTCGAGCGTCCGAGCGTCTTCTTTAACCAGCAGTTCAGACGAGAAGGTGTAGAGGTTGCCATCTCGCACGATCGCTTCGCGCCAGCCCAGTGTGCGGCGAGCACGCGAAAGCGCGATACTGAACTGTTGCTCGGGGTCGCGCCCCTCGTCGTCTTGCCAGAGCGCCTCGATAAAGTCGTCACGCGACGCGCCCACCCCGGTCGAGGCCAGAAAGAGAACGATATCGCGGGGTTTGCGTCCGTTCCAGTCGTTGATGGCTACAGGCGCACCGTTAAGCATGATGTCGACGTGTCCGCAGGTGTAGAGCTCGAGAACGGCTCTGGGCGCGTGCGTCAGCGTCAGTACAGGCGCCTCCGCCGGCACCGGGTCGGCTGGTCGCAGGACGGGCAGCGGACGGCTCTGATACCCGAGTTCCGCCTCGGCCCGGCGGGCGTAGTCGGCGTAGCGGGCGGCCTCCTTGCCGGGCTGTTCGGCCCGGAGCCAGTAGACCTGCGTCAGTTCGCGGCTTGCCCCGATCTCCCGAAGGATCTCTTCAGCGCGGGTAAGGGCCTCACCCTGCGGCTCGAGCTGCGCCAAAAGGAGTTGTGACAGCCCCTCGTTAAAGCGAAAGCCGTGCTCGCGGGATAGCTCGAGCGCGTGCTGCACGTAGCGCTCGGCCTTGGCTTGCTGATTGCTACGGGCGTAGAAGCGGGCGCTGCCGATCAGGGCGTACCCGTAGGCAAATGCGTCCGAGGGGCTATGCGCGAGCGCAGCGCGGTAGTGCTTGTCGGCATCTTCCTCGTGACCGAGGGCAGCGCAAAGGTCGCCTAGCGTGCAGTGAAGCAGCACCGGCACCTCGTCCAAGGAGAGGTCGTTCCAGAGCGACAGCGCCCGCGATCCGGCAGCAAGCCCTTCATGCAACTCACCAAGGTAGTAGTGACACGACGCGATATTGTTGAGCGTCCCGGCGATCTGGTACGAGTTGCCCCGCGCCTCCCAGTAGCCCAGTGTCTTTTGGTTGAGTAGGAGCGAGCGCTGCACGTCGCCTACGAAGTCGGCGTAGGAGGCGAGACCCCGGGTCGCGAGCGCCTCGAAATAGGGGTCTGAAAGCTCCTTACCCACGAGACCGACACTCTCGAAGGTCTCTTTGGCGTCGGTGTACTTGCCCAGACTCATGTAGGCGCGTGCCAGCGAGTTGTATGAAAACGCCAGCTCGCGGAGCTGCCGCGTTTCGCGCAGCTCAACCAGCACCTGCGGGGCATGCTCGAGCACCGTGCTGTAGCGCCGCAGGTTGTGTTCGGCGCGAAGTCGACCGCTTAGAGCTGCCGCCCGCAAGCGGCGGTCGCTCACCCCGAGGCCGAGCGCCCGCTCGTAGAGCTGCCGCGCCGCTTCAGGGTCGCGCTGCACCAGCGCTTCACCCATCAGGATGAGCAGCTCAGGGTGATCCTTGAGCGCGTCCTCGGGCAGGCGGCGGAGCCAGAGCGCAAAGTGGCTGTAGTCGCCGCTTTCATGCAGAGAGCGCCTGAGCGCCTCGAGTCGCTCGACGATGGCAGCGACCGCGCCTGCATTGACGAGGTTCTCGAGGGCTCCCAGCTGCCCCTCCCCGAAACGCTGCACCCCGACGCGCAGATTCAGCTCGCGCCAGAGCCCTGGATCGTCGCGCTGGAGCGTGTCGCGGAGATAGTCCTTGACGAGCGGCTGATAGTCGTAGAGAGGCTGATTATCCTGCGCCTTACCCGTAGCAAAAAGGATCGCGTGGCGCTCGGTGAACCGCCCGAGCAGGGACCGCTCTTCGGGCGCGCAGTAAGCCGCAAGCTCGCGTTCGCTAAAGGGTGCGAGAAGCGCCGTGAGATAGGCAAAACGGCGCTCGGCGCTACTTAGCGCACCAAAAACTTCGGAAGCCAGGTAGGCGTGCACGAGGGTTTCGGACGCGCCCGTTGCAGCGGCGGCCGAGCCGTGCCCGAAGAGCAGGCTGAAGCCTGCGGGCCACCCTCCGACCTGCGCGTGAATCTCCTCGGCGCGGGCCTCATCCTCCGAGCCGAGCGCCCGGGCCACCTCGAGCGCCTCCTCACGGGTGAGCGCCAGCTGGCTCTGGGTCAGGAGGTTGACTTCCTGGTTGGCGACCAAACGGGCGAGGTTGAGCTGCGTCTGATTACGCGACAGCAAGACGAGGTGGCACGTAGGCGGCAGGTAGGTAATCAGCGTATCGACAAACGCGCTGACGGCCTGGGACTCGGCAACCCGGTGAAAGTTGCTGAGAACCAGCAAGAGAGGTTCGCTCACGTCGTAGAGAGTAGCGGTCAGAAGCCCAGCCAGCTCCCAAGGCGTTGCGTCCTTGGGTCGCTCCGGCAAGCGTTCGGGCAGGTCGGGAACACGCGTGCGCAGCGCCTCGCAGAGGTAGCTGTAAAACACCTCGAGGTCGGCGTCGTGCTCATCGAGTTCGTACCACACGTCCTGGTAACGGCCCGCGCTCTCGGCCTCGCGTGCAAGTTCCAAAGCCAGAACGCTTTTGCCGTACCCCGCAGGCGCAACCACGAGCGTCAGCTTACGGTCGAGGTTGGGAAGGATGCGTGCCTGCAGACGGGGGCGCGCTACGACGCTTGTCGGCGCGTAGGGCCGGATAACCTTCTGGGGCAAAAACCATCTCATCAAGCTTCCCTCTCCCTATGGTGCGACTATCGCGGTCTCAAGAGCACTACATGAATTCCTCATGAAGCATACCTTAACCCCTAACGGCAGTGTGGCTTTTTGCACATGGGCGCAGTGTAAGGTTTTTCACATCCTTTCACAAGCCGATATCGACGTAGGGCGTGCGTTTCCAACCGAAACGGGCAGACCGGAAAGCGACACACTCGCAGCCCTGAACCCGCTTCGGGGCCACCTCTCTGTCTACAGCGCCCAGGACTATGGCCTTCCGCAGGCAGCATAAATCCCCTTGCAGAGTAGCGGGTTTTTTAGAACGCAAGCCTCGCCGCAAGTCGCGCCGCAAGAGGGCCGCAAGACGCGCAGACAAGACTACGACTCATGAAACATTCACCGCCGCAACGAAGGTTTGTGCATATCAGGGATTCTTCAGTCACGTCCTATCTTTCCCTTCGACGCAGGGGTGTCTTGCAATCGCCCGGTCGACCTGGCTCTCTCTTGCGGCAGCGGGGAAAACGCCTTTTGCACCCGCACTACCGCCGTTGCCGCCCAAGTGACACGGGGGGCTGAGCGGTGCGGAGTAAAGCGCTAAACCGCGCCTTTAATCGCGCCCTTATCGATCTCGAGTATCGCCACGCGCTCCTTTGCAGCACGCGCTCCACGCTTCGCGGCGACGGCGTGCCAGAAAGCGAAATCCGCCTTCTAGAAAACGCTGCACCCGCCGACATCCGCGAACTCGCCGCTGCCCTCGAGCAGATGCACACGACCTCGTTTCACTAGGGAGTCCTCCATGAACTTCTCCAAAACACCCAACAATCTGCTGCTTGTCACTCTCGCCCTTAGTCTCGCGGCGTGCGCCCAGAACGGCCAAGCCCCGGGCACCCCGACCACGCTCTCGGGTCTCGAGGTTGCGGCCCCGGCCCGCGATGAGCTGATCTTTTCGACGCTCGAGGGTATTCAGAGCAGTGAACAAACCCTGACCTTGGCGAACGTCGGCGATAAACCCCTCGAGCTGACCCGTCTTGAGCTGGGCGGTACCAGCGCCTCTTCGTTTAGTCTCGAGCACGACCTGACACTACCTGCAGTTATCGAGCCCGGTGGCAGCCTCAGCGCCGAGGTCGCCTTCGACCCAGAGAGCGTCGGGCGGCATCAGGCGACGTTGAGCGTCGAGAGTAACGACCCGGACGACAGCACACTCGAGGTCGGCCTCTACGGGCTCGCGGCAGCGGGTGAACAGGGCGAGAACGAGCCTGCGCTGCAAGATATCGTGAACACCCTCGGGTACCCAGTCGACGTCGGGGGTAGCGCCCTCGAGCTCGGGTCCAGCGAAAGCGCAATCGGCAGTGAGAGCCTCATACCCCTCTTCAAGAAAGCGGGCAGCGGCCCGGTTACCCTGAGCCTTGTAGGACGCTACGGCCCAGACGAAACGATGCCTTTTGGCTACTTCACCCTGAAAGGTAGCGCGCCCAACCGCACCGAAGTTGCCCGCGTTTCGGCCGAAGAGAGCCAGAAACTCCTGCCCAGCCTCGAGAGCGGCTCAGACACCTTCGATCCCGGCAGCACGACCTTTGGCATCTACGCCCAGGCAGGTGGCAACTATCAGTACAGCCTCGACACGCTGAACACGTCGACCATCAAGCACGCGGTCCGCGTTTACCCCTTGCTCGACCGTCAGGGCAACAGCGTGCCCAACAGCTACCTGCTCGGGGTTGAAGAAGCCCAGAACGCCGACTACCAGGACGCGGTTTTCGTGCTCAGCAACGTAGTCCCCGCCGACGCATCCGAAGACCCGGGAGAGAGCGGTTGGGAGCCCCTCTTCAACGGCCAGGATTTGAGTGGCTGGTACACCTACCTGCCCGGTCTCGGCAAGAACAACGATCCGGAGGGTGTGTTCAAGGTCGAAAACGGCATGCTACATATCCTGGGAGTGCCCAACACAGGTCACCGCGACTTTGGCTACCTGATGACGGAGCAGAGCTTTGAGAACTACCAGCTTCGCTTCGAGTACAAGTGGGGCACGGCTCGCTTTGCCCCGCGTGCAACGTCCAAACGCGATAGCGGCGTCGTCTACCATGTGAGCGGAGGGGACAAGATCTGGCCCCGAGGCGTCGAATACCAGATTCAGGAGGGGGATACGGGCGACTTCTGGATGATTGGCGGTACGACCTTGGCCACGACCGTACTTACACCCCAATCGAGCCAGCCCCAGTACATGCAAAACGGTCACCCCTACAGCAGCCGCCCGGGCTCATTCGTCCGCATCGTCAAAAACGGTACGTACGATTCTGCCCAGGAGTGGAACACCGCCGAGATCACCGTCCAGGGCAACACCGCCACCCACGCGATCAACGGCGTTGTCAACAACCGCGCCTACAGCCTCTACAGCCCGGACGGCAGCCCCCTCACGAGTGGACGCATCCTATTCCAGGCCGAGGGTGCCGAGATCTTTTACCGCAACATCGAAATTCGCAAGCTGGCAGACTGATGAAAAGCGATAAACCCGCCGCACTGCCACCACCGATCCGTCCCGGGGGGACAGGGCCTCGTCCCCCCCGGCCCAGCCCGCAGCGGCCCCTGGGTCAACGCAGTACACCGCTCCTCGATACCCGGCTGCTCGACACCTCGGTCCGGCACTGGTTCGACGAGGAGGTCGAGGCCCTTCAGCGTCTCGCCCATACCCAGCGCCTCAAGGGCGACTACGTCGCAGCGCAGGCCCTCGAGCGCGAAATCCGTACACTCGCGGCGGAAATGCGCGCCATCATCCAGACAGGGAGTTCACGATGAGAGTCAAAGCGCATATTCGCCTGCTCGGTTGCAGTCTTTCGACGCTCCTTGCGGCTCTGGTCGGCTGCGCGCAGGTACCCCGTCCAGGGACGCTCGAGATCATGACCTTTAGCGGCACCCCGAATCCCGCCGGGGTTAACACTATGGTGACCCTGAGCTGGCAATCGCGCGGGGCCGCGAGCTGTGCTCTCGGGGACAGTGTGAGCGTTTCACTGGAGCCCAATACGTGCGCAGCCGGCAGCCATGACGTGAGTTTCGAAGCGCCCGGCACGTATCCCGTGAGCCTCGAGGCGACCGCAGCGGACGGCACGCGGACCACGCGCACGATCACGCTCGAGGTCACGAACGAACCCATCTCGACGCCATCGTTCCAGACCACGACCGACGGTCTGAGTGTCACCTTTACGGCTTCACCCATAGGCGCGAGCCTTTACACCTGGGACTTTGGCGACGGCAGTACAGGGACGGGCGAAACACTCACGCACCTTTACGAAGGTCCCGGCGACTACTCGGTAAGACTCGAAGTTACAAGTGGCGCAGGCACGCAAGAGGTCACGCAAACCGTGAATGTCGGCAACACGCGCATCACGCTCTTCGGCAGTGACCTTCAGGCCTGGGTACGCAAAAATGGCGGCGACGCCAACTGGCGTCTAGGCAACGACGGTAGCCCGTATTTCGAGGTTTTACCCGGAGGGAGCGTGGGCAGTAACGACATCGAGACCCGCGAAGCGTTTGGCGACTTCAGGCTGCATCTCGAGTTCTGGGTGCCCCAAACCCCAGCGAGCAGCCCCGAGCAGACACGTGGAAACTCCGGCGTCTACCTGCAGGGTCGCTACGAAATTCAGATTCTCGACTCATACGCCCATCCGCTTTCAGGCATGAACGATGCCGGAGCCATCTACGAACTCAAGGACGCCGAAAGCAACGCCAGTCGTCCGGCTGAAACCTGGCAGAGCTACGACATCGTCTTCCGCGCGGCACGCTATTCGGGTGGAACGAAAACCGAGAACGCCCGGGTCAGCGTCAGCTGGAACGGACAGCTCGTCCAAGACGACGTGGTTATTCCCGGCCCGACACGCCTTGGGGATGAGGAAGCAGGGGATCAAGGGATTCTGAGCGGCCCCATCCGCCTGCAGGATCACGGCTACGGCGTGCGTTACCGCAACATCTGGCTCGAGCCTCTCTAGGCGAGAAAGTCGATTTTTTCACATATGAGCCACGACGACCTTCCCGCAGTCAACCATTACGGAAACTTAAGCACGTTAGCAAGATAATTAGGTACCGAGGGGGAACCATGGATCGTTTGCATCAAACTATCCAAAAAGTAGATCGAAACGAGCCAGGAGGCGATAGCAACGCTCACCGTTCTGGCTTTACGCATTCCAGTGGCGCGGTCCGAGCGCCCCTACGCCGCTTCATGACCCTTGCCGTACTCCTGACAACGCTGAGTGGCTGCGCCCTCGTTACTGGCGATCAGCGTGACGATCCTGCGGAAACGCCCTCGATCGTAACCTTCGAGGTATCCCCTCTCGGCGTAACTGCTGGACAACAGACCACCTTTCTCTGGAGCGTGCAGGGTAGCCTGGTCGCGACCTGCACGCTCGACGTAGACGGTGACGGCGCAGTCGATTATGTGCCCGCGTGCTCGAGCGGCAGCCAGCGCCACACGTATCAAAGCTCAGGAACCTACACCGCCGTCCTGACGGTTCAGGATCATAACCAAACGATAAGTCAAAGTCTCACAGCGGACGTTCAAGCCGTTGGCGACGAGCTGGATTCGACCGAACTGAGCTGGCGTCCATCGGCGGCGCAACCGTATGGCGTCGCAGAAGCGCAGGGGCTGGCGCTGCGCGGGAAACTCTATTCCATGGGCGGGTTCGACAGCACCAAGCGCTGCTGCACACCGACCGACCGCGCGTACGTGTTCGATCCTAAAGTCGAGACCTGGAGTCCTCTGGCCCCGCTGCCCCCGATGAACGGAACCGTCCATGGCGGCGTCAGTCACGCAGGGATCGCTACCGACGGAACCTTTATCTATATCGCGGGCGGCTATACTTCGAACGAAAGCGGTGATGGACAGCTCTTCGGGACCCGTGAGGTTTTTCGTTACGACCCGGCGACAGACAGCTACAGCCGCCTCCCGGACCTTCCGGTAGACCGGGCAGCCGGGCAGCTCGAGTACGCGGGCGGCAACCTCTACTATTTTGGGGGAACCAACAGGGCTCGAACCGAAGACGTCGGCAATCTCTACATCCTAGATCTCGCGCAGGGCGCGCTAAGCTGGCGTGAAGGTGCCCCCCTTCCCAACCCGCGCAATCACCTCGGGGGCGTAGCATTAGGGGGCAAGATCTACGCAATTGCCGGACAACACGCACACGACGGTCGTCTCACCACCCAAGCCGACGTGCACGTCTATACCCCCCAAAGCGACAGTTGGAAGCAGCTCGCCAGCCTGCCCCTGCCACTCAGTCACATTTCGGACTCGAGCTTCGTTCTTAACGGGCAGATCATCGTCGTCGGTGGCGAAATCGATCACCTCAAACCCGTCGACACCGTTTTTGCCTATAATCCAGCGCAGGACAGCTGGAGCGAGCTTTCACCGCTGCCCATTGCGAGGATGTCGACCGTTGCCGACACCCTAAACGGCGAAATCATTACCGCGGGCGGCTCGGGGCAAAGACGCGCCGACACGTTTATTGCCACCTTTGCCCGCTAAGCGGGTTTTCTTCTCGCAAGTTGACCGCAAGCAGCGCTCACTATAGTGCCAACATGACGGAGATCAAACGTACATCCATCCCCAGAAGCAAGACTTTCATCGATGTTCGTCCCCGGCCGATGCAGAGAACCTTGACCTTGAGGTCGCAGATGCCAACCCTCACACCGCTGCGGCCACACTACCGCTCGAGCGAAAGCATCACGAGCGAAGGGCTCGGTGCTCTGCCGAATACGATCATTATCGGAGCTATGAAGTGCGGGACGACCAGCCTTCACGAGTACCTGAGCTATCACCCCGACGTCAGCATGTCGGAAAACAAGGAAACGAACTTTTTCGTGCGGGAGCAAAACTGGTCGAAAGGTCTCGGCTGGTACCGCCAACACTTCAAAACGCACGCCCAGGTCATCGGGGAATCCTCCCCCAATTACGCCCGCTTTCCTATCTTCCCTGGAGTTCCCGAGCGTATCCGGATGATCGTCCCACACGCCAAACTGATTCTCTGCGTGCGCGATCCGATCAAGCGGATGCTCTCACACTACATCCACTCCTATTCCATCGGGCGCGAAAACCGCTCGCTCGAGCAAGCCTTCAGGGATGAGCGCGCCAATCCCTACCTGCTCTGCAGCAGCTATCACTATCAAATCGAGCAGTACCTGCCCTATTTTGCCCCGTCGCAGATCAAGGTCGTGGTTCTTGAAGAGCTCGAGGCCGACCCGCAAAAAACGCTCAGGGACGTGTTCGAGTTCCTCGGCGTCGACGCGGACTACACCGACGAGCGCTACACACGCCCCTCCCGGACGATGCCCGCCGCAGCCACACGTCGGCGTAGCCCTCTCAAGAGCTGGATGGTTCGCCACCGTGTACGCGGCTACTACTGGCTCGAGCGCAACACGCCCTGGATTTTCGGCCCACCCATTCCCAAACCCGAACTCACCCCCGAGCTGCGCGATTACCTCGCAGAAAAGCTCGCCCCGGACGTCGCCGCGCTGCGCGAGTTCTCGGGCCACACGCTTTCGAGCTGGAAGCTGTAACAATTTAATGAGCTGTAACAATTAACCTAAACGCAGAGAAGGAGGGGAACCTAAAACTCCCCTCCTTATACTTGCCAGGCCAGCGCTTGACCGACGCTCGCCCCTTAGAATGTACCGGTCAAAGGGATGCCTAGCGGAATCGTAAGCCCCACGCGCACCCTTGGACTCCAGTGACCGCTCGAGGCTCCCTCGCCTGCTCGCCAGATGTAGTCGCTACCCGCTTCGGCAAAGGCGCTCACGAGCGACAGACCGATCACCCCGAGCCTGAAGTCCGCGCCCGCCACGCCCCCGGCACCGAGATAGGCACCCGGCGTATCCCCGTCCAAAAAGAGAGGCGAGTTGACGAGACGGTAGCGCGGCCCGGCACCGGTGTAAAGCGCGACGCTCGAGCTTGCTAAAAAGTTGCCGATGCTGCCGCGCAGGGTGTAGATCACATCCGCCGACAGGTCGTAATTGAGCTGTCGGTCGATAAGCAGCGGCAGCGGATAGAGCGCCGCGCTCGCCCGCAGCCCCACACGCCGCGCAAACAGGTTTTCATCCCCAAGATTGACGGTCAGAGGTACACGGGCCAGCGTATTGAGAAGCGGCGGCGCGCCCACACCCAGAACCTCTGCACGCGCAGTAAGCGGCAGGGTCGCAGCGAGGAGCAGCAGGGCGGGCAAGAGCAGGTTTCTGATCACACGAGCCTCCAGGCCTGCAGTCTAGCCACGTTTCCTTAAGTCAAACTGAGTCCCTTGGCTCGGCTTCCGGCTCGCCCCACACGCTCCCTAAGCCGAGCCCTACCAAGCCCCAGACCAGCGGGTCGACGTTAGGCGTTGCGAACCAGACCATCCCGTAGATCAGGTAGGTCGTCAGGGCTAAGAGCGTGGCCAGCGCCACCGGTGTCCCGGCTCTAAGCAGCGTCCACGCCGTCGTCAGCAAAAATCCCATAAAGAGCAGCAGCACGGGGATACCGCTGGCAAAGGCGAGGTCCAGAAAGTAATTGTGAACCCGGTAGGGCTTGACCGGTTGCAGCTCGAGCACCCCGGAATTGGCAGCTCGGTAGAGGGCCAGGTTCCCCAGGCGCAGCGTCCTCTCGGCAATGCGGCGCGGCAGAAATTCGGTCAGCATCTCATCGGCTTGCTCAGGGGTAGCAAAAAACCAAGCGGCGTTGCCGAACGCGTCGATCCCGTAGCCAGTGAGGGGCCGTTTGGTGATCGCTTTGATGCCAACCTGCCAGAAGATGACGCGGTGGCTCGTAGCCGGGTCTTGTCCCTCGACCGCCGAACCGAGCTTGCCGAGACGCAACTGCGCGTGAGGCGAGGTGAGCAGAGGTGTTCCCGCAGCTATAACCATGAGCACACCCAAGACGAGCAGGTACCTCGAGGGCGGACGCTGCTGCTGTCGAAACCAGATAAGGGCCAGGATCAGGAGCGACGCCACGGCTGCGAGCAGCCCCGCCCGCCCACCCGTCGCAACCAGACAGGCCGTCAAGAAGGTAATGACGACACCGTCTAAGACTCGCACGCGGTGCAAAAGGAGCCGCCAGCTGACCCAAAAGACCAGAACGACCGCTACGAACGCAGCCACATAGCTCTGATGACCCATGGTGGCGTTCAAATTGTTGCCGATAGTAGCGCTCGGATCGATGAGGTTCAGCGGGTTGACACCGTACGCCTCGAGAAGCGCCCAGCCCCCGGTCAGCGCGGCCCCGAGCGCCATCAGATGCAGCACCCAGGAGAGCTTCAGAACCCGGCTCTGGCTGAGGCCGGCCGCCAAAAAGGCAAGTGCGTACCAGGCTACCTCGAGTATCCGAAAGAGGACACTCTCGTAGCGGTCGTCGATCAGGGGCAGGTTCAACCCGAGTGGCGCGGGGTTTAGCAGCGACACGATTAGAGACGCTGTCAGAAAGAGCCAGAGCCAGGCGAACGGGTGCCGGAGGGGTGAGGTGCTCTCCAGCAAGGTCAAGTTGCCTGAGCACCAGAGCTTCCAGCACACCCTTGCCCCGAGCACCCAGAGAGCCGCAAAGATGATGAGCTTGGGGATCAAAACCTCGGCGAAGCCCTGCGCCGGGAAGGTAACCCCGGGGATCCATTCGAGGATCGCCTTGGGCATGATGATGAGCGGAAAAACCAGATACAGGAGCAGCCAGAACGCCCGCTGCACCCGCGTTCCCGCTGCACCGGGCCGCGCTGACGTCCGCTCCTTGGCCCCGAGAATCACGGTAAGGATCTCAAGAGCGCTGCGTGTCCTGACCCGACCATTAGACAGTGACGGTTTCGACCGAGCCAATCACCTCGAGCCCAAAGGCCTCATGAACCGCTTTAAGGGCTGGAACCGCCTTATCCGCCTCGATCACCACCGAAATCCGCACCTCGCT
>JBMDWS010000155.1:0-2702 GCA_048594695.1 Truepera sp.
CGTCGTCGATGACATTTTGAGAAGGTGCCGGGACCTCGAGGTTTGACTCTCGTTTTGTTCAGAAGTCAAGCTGCGTTTTGCGTTACGCCTCTTCCAGCTCGAGCGTAAACGCTACCACCCCGTGTGAGAGGCGGAAGCCGACCTTCTCGAGGGCGAACGAGGCAGCCCGCTCGTCGTCGTGGGCGCGGGCCAGAACGGTCTCGGTGTCCGCGTCGGCAAAGGCCTGGTGGAGGCCGCGCAGCAGCAGCTCCCGGCCTAGTTTCTGCCCACGCGCTTCGGGCAACACGCCGAAGTAGGCCACTTCGGCGTAGCCCTCGTCGGGCAAAAGCTCGAGTTCCAGGTGCCCGACGGGTTTGTCCCCCCGGTAGGCCAGCGTCAGGCTGACGTTGGGGTCGCTAAAGCGCTCGAGCAGATCTTCGTCGCTCCAGGCCAGGCGGGTCGCCCAGTTGTCGGTGGTGTCGCGGTAGAGGTCGCGGTAGATGCCCACGTCGGGGGTGACGCCCGTTTCGAAGCGGATGCTGGTGGGAGACAGGGGCTCTAAGGGAGTGTCGCGGCTAAACTCGTAGATGTAGGTCGTACGAAACGGCTCGAAGCCGCTACCCTCCAGCGCCGCCTGCGCCCGCACGTTCTCTTCGTCGACGAAGGCCTCGAGGTAGTCGTAGCCACGCGTCCGGGCTTCCTTGGTGGCAGCGTCCAGAAGCGGTTTGATGTGCTCGGGCTCGAGTTCGGGGCGGCTCAGGGGGCCTTCCAGAAACGCTTCGCCGTCGTAGTTGCAGAGCGCCACGTAGGCTGCCAGCTGACCGTGCTTCTCGAGCACCAGCGGGACGAGTTCGCTGTAGGGGCTCAGCTCGCCGAGTTCCAGGGCGAGTTCCTCGACGGTGCGGCTCTCGGGGGTCATGCTCCGCTGCGCAGCACGTTCGTCTTGGGTTTGGAGAAGACTCAGCAGGGCCGGGAGGTCTCGGTTTTCGAACGTGCGTACAGTCATGGCTTCATGCTAGCCCAAAATACCTCCCCAAAACGAGAGGGGTTACCAGAGTACGCTGTAGCCCGCCAGCGTGGTTGGCGTAGGAGGCCAGCGCGTGCGGTCAGGGCAGCGAGGCAAAAAAGCGCATCACGGCTTCTCCTGTCGCCTCTGGCCAGTTGTGCGGATAGAAGCGCCCCCGGCTCACGTCTATCGTATGCGGGCACCAGACGACAGGGTTCGGCGTGGTCGCGGCGCCGTAGCGCCGGCAGTTCAGGACCTCCGGTTGGGTTGGACGCGCGGGTCCGCCGAGGCCGTTTTGCTCCAGGTACTGATCTCTGGCAGCCTGACCCAGCGCGAAGGGCACGAGTTCGTCGCGTGGGTTATGCAGCACCATCGCCGCGACGCCTCCCGTGCAGCTGCCTCCGCTCGGCCCCGACCCGAGGCTGGCAACGGCGCGCAGTACCCCGGCCCGTACCCCCTGGGCGCGGTAGCAGCCGAGTGTGTTGACGAACGAGCCACCGAGAGAATGTCCCACGGCGTAGATCCGCGCCGTATCGACACAGTAGGTTTTGCCGAGGTAGGCGACGAGCGTGTCGAAAAACGCAAAGTCGCGGAGGGCGTCCGGGGCGTCACCGGCCTCCCACCAGGAGAAAGTGCCGTCTTCCTGAGTGAGTGCGACCGGGTAGACGAAGATCGTCGGTCCGAGCGTGCCGGGGGTGTGGGGATCAGGGGCGTGCGGCTCGAGGTCGTAGTAGCTTCGGACCTCCTCGGCGGGACTGGTGCGACCGTGAAAGGCGAAGACCAGCGGGTAAGGCGTGTCGGGATCATACGGCTGGGGGAGCGCGAGAATGAAGTCTCGAGTCACGCCCGACACCCTGATTTGCGTCGTCACGTTCGCCGGCATTTGACCACAGCCCGCCGAAGGGTCGGCATAGGCACATCCCCAAAACACGAGTACGGTTAGGATCGCCCAGAACCGCCTCAAGAGAAGAGGGGAGTAAGCTGTCGTCCTGAGGCTACGGCCTGCATCTGGGCGTCGCTGACGGGTTCGGTAAAGCGGTCGGCGGCGCTTAGAACCCGGGGCAGCACGTGAATGTCCCCAACGGTGTTGAGAAAAAAACCCTCACGGCCCAGCACCCAGCCCACAGCGGTGTCGATATCCTCCTGAGCCTCGAGCGGTTCGTACCAGGTGGCTCGTGTCTGCTCGCGTTCGCCCCACGGAGCGCGAGTGATCGACTTGATCGTCTGAATCGCCACGCCCCGCGCTTCGCAGAGCGCGATGAGCGCCTCAAAATCCTGGCGGTACTGTGGGTTTTGCATCAGGATATAGCTGTAAGGCAGGAGCACCGTATCGAAATCGAAACGCTCGAGGCTGGCTTTATGCCGCGCCGCGACCTCGAGCCCGTGTCCGGTCACGCCGATAAAGCGCACCAGACCCTCGTCGCGGGCTTCGATACAGGCTTCAAGTGCCCCGCCGGGACCGAGCGCCGTTTCCCATTCGCGCTCGTCCACGAGGTTGTGAAGCTGAATGAGGTCGAGCTGTTCGACGCCGAGCCGCTCCAGGGAGCGCCGTATCTGATCCCGCGCAGCGCCATACGCCCTTTCGCCCGTTTTGGTCGCCAGGAACACGTCCTGGCGGTGGGTTTGCAGGAAGGGCTCGAGGCGCACCTCGGCCTCGCCGTAAGAGGCCGCCACGTCGATATGGTTGAGGCCGTACTGTAAAAACAGGTCCATCGTC
>JBMDWS010000156.1:0-6933 GCA_048594695.1 Truepera sp.
TAAGGGCTCGGTCACGCTCGAGGACTTCTACGTATCGGACCTGATCATGATCCTGGGCCAGAATCCCGGTACCAACCATCCCCGGATGATGAGCGCCCTCGAGCGAGCCAAACGTAACGGGGCCAAGCTCATCGCCATCAATCCGCTGCCCGAGACAGGGCTCCTGAACTTCAAGAATCCGCAGGACTTCATGCATCCCACCAAGGCGCTCGGCACGCTGCTCGGCAAGGGCACGCACCTCGCCGACCTGTTCGTACCGGTCCGGATCGGCGGGGATGTGGCGCTCCTCAAGGGTGTGATGACGGTGATGCTCGAGGCCGAGGACGCGCGCCCGGGTGAGGTGTTTGATAAGGTCTTTATCGAGGCGCAGACCGAAGGCTTAGACGCCTTTTTAGACGACTTGCGGGCCGAGGACTGGGACCGGATCGTCGAGGGGTCGGGCATCGGCCTGACGCAGATTCGCGAGATCGCCGAGCTGGTTATGGCCAACGAGCGTATCATCGTCTGCTGGGCGATGGGCCTGACGCAGCACAAAAACGCCGTCGGCAGCATCCAGGAGATCGTCAACCTGCTCCTGTTGAAAGGCAGCATTGGCAAACCCGGCGCGGGTACCTGCCCGGTGCGCGGGCACTCGAACGTGCAGGGCGACCGCACCATGGGGATCTGGGAGCGCCCGGAAAAACCTTTTCTCGACGCACTCGAGCGGGAGTTTGGCTTTAGCCCGCCGCGTAAGCACGGCTACGATACGGTCGAGGCGATCAAAGCGCTCCATGGCGGCAAGGCCAAGGTCTTTATCGCGCTTGGCGGCAACTTCCTCTCCGCCACACCCGACACCGAATACACCGCCCAGGCGCTGCAGCGGGCCGAGCTGACGGTCCACATCGCGACCAAGCTCAACCGGGCGCACCTTGTTCACGGCGAAGAGGCGCTCATCCTGCCCTGCCTGGGCCGCACCGAGGTCGATATGCAGGCATCGGGGCCGCAGTTCGTAACGATGGAGAACTCGATGGGCGTCGTTCACGACTCGCAAGGGATTCTGGACCCGGCCTCGCCGGAGTTGCGGAGCGAGGTCGCCATCATCGCGGGGATCGCCGAGGCCACAGTCGGTTCGAAAAGTGTGGACTGGGACGGTCTGCGCGGAGATTACAACAGGATTCGGGCGCATATCTCACGGGTCGTACCCGGTTGCGAAAATTACAGCGAGCGCGTACGCGGTGCAGGTTTTTACCTTCCGAACGGCCCGCGTGAGCGCCGCTTTACGACCGACACCGAGCGGGCCAAGTTCACCGTGCACCCCATTCCTGAGCTTACGCTCAAGGACGATGAGTACATCATGATGACGATTCGTACCCACGATCAGTTCAATACGGTCGTTTACGGCCTCGACGACCGTTACCGGGGTATCAAGAACGAGCGGCGGGTCATTCTCATGAATCCGGACGATATGGCGGAGGCGAGTTTGCGTGAGGGCGACGTGCTCGACCTGACGAGTCACTTCAGGGGTGAAACGCGGGTGGCGCGGCGCTTTATCGCTTTGCCCTATCCCATTCCGCGCCGCTGTACGGCGACCTTTTTCCCCGAAGCCAACGTGCTCGTACCCATCGGCAGCGTCGCCGACAAGAGCAACACGCCGGTGTCCAAAAACGTGGTCATCTCGCTCGGGCCGAGTACTTATGAGGGTACATTCGACCCAACCTATCAGCACGGACGGACGCAGGACACGCCGCAAGGGTTGCCCGTTCACGGACAAGATTAGGGCTGGGTACGAGGGTTATTATGTCCCATTGGATGAGGCGTTCAGAGCTTCGTCAAGGTTTCGCTAGGCGCCTGCCAGCGACCTTCGCGCCCGCCCTGCCAACGCCAAGAGGAGTTGGGGCTGGTGCAGAGGACTGCTATAACCTCGTCTAGAGGAATGCGGTAGGCGAAGCGCGTTTTGAGGTACCACAGCTCGAGCCCCTTCCTTAGGTCTCCACGCGCGTCCAGTGGGACGCCCAGCCGCACTGCGTAGACGAGTGCCCGGTTGACTGCCGCGTCGAAGAGCGCGTCACGGGGCATCTACTCGAGTTCGCCCTCCTCCGGCGAGCCTGCGACAAACTGGGCAGCTTCACCGTGGAGGTGCCCGGCGCTCGCCCAGCGCACGAGTTTCAGCGTGAGCGTGTCATGCTCGAACGAAGCCTCGAGTTCACTCACCGCGCAGTTGTGATGCGTGGTGCGCCTCAGCAGGTCCCTGTCGAGGTCAGGCACGAGTTCCAGCAGCGGCAGTGCGAGGCAGCCCCCATGCGCTACGAGTACGAGCGTCTCGCCGTCACGCCCCTCCAGAATCTGCCTGTACCCCGCACGCGTCCGGGCCACGAGCTCGGTATAGGACTCGCCCTCGGGAAACCTGCGTTCTACGTCGCCCGTTGCCCAGGCCCAGACGATCTCGTCGTGAAGCTGCCAGTTGGCGGCGCTCGGCGGTTCGGTCTCGAGTCGCCCCACATCGAGCTCGCGAAAGGGCTCGAGGAGCGTTACGGGTTCTCCGGTCGTCACTGTGGCAATCATCTCGGCAGTTTCGTGTGCCCGTCTGAGTGGAGAGCTGAAGATTTGCGTGACGGGCAGGTCGCGCAGGTACGCGGCGGTCTGCTCAGCCTGCACCCGGCCCTTGGGGGTGAGTGGATAGTCGATCAGGCGGTACGAGAACTCTTTGGTCAGGTTGGCCTGGTTTTCACCGTGCCGCACGAGTAAAAGCCTGTTCATCCGCGCCCCCTCGCTTCGTAGCCAGCGGCGGTCAGTGCCTGCCGCCCCCGCTCGAGCCCCTGCTCATCGTCGAAAGCCAGCCGCAGCGCGCCGCCCGCTTCGCGCACCGACAGGACTTCGATGTCTCTCACATTGACGCCCGCATCCCCGAGTGCCCTTGTAATCCGCGCCAACTCGCCGGGGCGGTCGGGCACGGCGATAACGACCTCGAAACGGGCGGGCAGCAGGCTGCGCCGGACGATAGGGAAAGCGTCGCGGGCGCGTTTGGCGTCCTCTGCACGCCCCAGCATGGCTTCAGGGTCCTTGAGCAAGTCTTCCAGTTCCTCCAGATAGCCTCTGAACGACGCCAGCGCCGCCCGCAACGCCTCTTTGTTGCCCACGACCATGTCGCGGCTCATCCGGGGGCTTCCCGAGGCAACCCGGGTAAGGTCGCGAAAGCCGCCCGCAGCGAGGAGCATCATCAGGTCCTTGTCGCGGTCCTGCGCCGCCAGTTCGGTCAGGGCCACTGCGCTCAGGTAGGGAAGATGGCTGACGGCGGCGACTAGCCGGTCGTGCTGTTCGGGTGTTGTCTCGATAGGGTTGGCGCCTAAACACGCGACGAAATCGCGCACCCGGTCGAGTGCGTCTGGATCCGTCGTCGGTCCGGGGGTCAGCACCCAGACGGCGTTTTCTAGAAGGCCGGCGTCCGCGTTTTGCACGCCGACACGCTCGCTCCCTGCCATCGGGTGCCCGCCGACAAAGCGCAGGTCAGCAAGCTCGGTGCAGATCTCGGCCTTAATGCTACCGACATCGGTAAAGAGGGTGTCCTTACGGGTAAAGGGGGCGAGCGCCCGGGCCGAAGCGACAAGCGTACGGGCTGGGGAAGCGAGGATGACGAGGTCGGCCTTGTGCAGCCACGTGTCCGGCTGCAACCGGGCTTCATCGATTACACCCATGCCCCGGGCCGCCTCGAGGGCCTCGGGGTCGAAATCGAGGCCGACGACGTGGTCTGCTAAAAAACGCTGCCGGATACCCAGGCCGACCGATCCGCCGATCAGTCCGACCCCCGCGATAACGACGGTGCCAAAAAGAGCTTTAGGCCGCATGCGCCGTAGATAAAGAGTTTGAAAAAGGGCACTTCATGATTTTAGAGATCGTCGGTCTCCGGCACTTGTAGGGCAAGGTATGTTGGGTTTTCATCCTCTGGAGCGAACCGCACTGGTTCTGTCACCGATCCAAGCTGAGCCATATAGGGTGAGTTTACGCTGCCACACGCGCGCTGGCGCATTGCTGGGCTCAGGCCGCGACGAGCCGCGCCTCTTCAACTGCGCTCATGAACGCGCGAAAGGGTGCAACATGTTCGGGGAAGGCGGCAAAACTCATTTCCGGATGCCACTGCACCCCCAGGACAAACGAGCCTTCAGTGCTCTCGACGGCTTCGGCTAGACCGTCGGCGCTACGTCCGGTAATTTTGAGACCCTGACCGGGTTTGTCGACTGCCTGGTGATGGTACGAGTTGGTGCGAATGCGTTCCTGTCCAAACGCTGCAGCTAGAGCCGAGGTCGGCTCGAGGGCGACACCATGTGAAGGAATTCCAGTGATGTCGACCTGTTCGTGCTGCACGGTTTTTCCTAAGGCTGGAATGTGTTGGTGCAGGGTGCCGCCGGCTACTACATTGATGAGCTGATGGCCACGGCAAACACCGAGGACCGGGATACCCAAGGCCCTGGCTGCTCTGTAGAGCGCCATTTCAAAAGTGTCGCGAGCAAGGTCGACCAGGCCCAGGAGGGGGTGCGGTTCCTCACCGAAAAACGCTGGATCGACATCGACCCCACCTGTCAGCAGCAGTCCGTCTGCACCCCGAAGATAGCTTTCGGCCAGCTCCGGCTCCAGGTTCGGCAGCATCAGCGGTAGACCGCCTAGCTGTACGAGCGCCTCGCTGTAGTTGAGGCCAGTGAGCGCGTCGGTGCGGCGTAAACCCATGGGGCGGTGAGATGAGGCTGTACTGACGAGGATGCGGGGTCGGTCCATGAACCGGAGCCTACCGCTTTTTGCCTGTAGGGGGTGTTATATGTTCTGTTTCCAAGGCTCTTCCATCTTTGTTTTCCGCCTGGATCCCATGAACTTGCAGAAGTAAACGCTTGTCATATACCTGTAACAAACCTCTCACGCGCTTGGCGGGTGAGGTCACAGGGCAGTTTAGGCGTTGGGTTTAAGCAGGTGCGAAAGACACGGTTCGTACGTCACACCTTGAGCAAAGTCGGTTGCGAGATCGGCCACGCTGACTTCTGAGAGAGCCTCGAGCAGAGCGTCCCGAAGGCGCTGCCAGACCGTTGTGCGGGCGTGACAGCGGCCCTCTTCGGTGCAGGGGACATGCCAGTTAAGGCTGATACACGAGAGTGGCGCGACCGGTCCGTCAATGGCGCGCATCACATCACGGAGATTGATGAGGCTGGCCTCACGGATGAGGGCATATCCACCGCCGGTCCCTTTTTTCGAGGTGATAATTTCTTTTGCGGTCAACTGGGCCAGAATACGCATGAGGTATGGGCGTGCTACTCCTGTGGCCTCACTGATCTCGTCGCTGCCGACCCAGCGACCCGCGGGCTGGGTACCCAGAAAACCAAGGGCCTGAAATGCATAGATGTCGGTGGTCGAGAGCCGCATGACGTACGTGACAGTATACGCTCCTTGCGGTTGCGTGGTTCGTCAGGCTCAGGGACATCGGGGAAGCACATCGAGATCGCTTTCAAAGCGCTAGACCTGTATCTTCTATAATGCCACCAAAAACCTGCGCTCACCCAAAAAATCACACCGAACATTCTGAACTGGTTTGTAATTGTGAGAGCAAGTTTGGCAATGTTCAAATGCAAGAAACTGCTTCCCCGTGAAGATTTCTTGCTTCAACTCTAATGAAATGCACATAAACACTTAATAATTTTAATAGAAGCACACGATACGTTAACCATCGCTAGAGCGGGTGGCCTCCCGCCAAGCGCACGAGGATGCTTGCGAATGGGTCGCAAACACCACACAAACCAACGCGAACACCAAAAATGGTTCGCGAACGCCCGGACTAAGCGGCTTCTTAGTACCGGTATCCACGAAGCTGGGCAGCGGAGAGGAAGAAAGAGTTGGAACTCAAGCCAAATCTTCAGCAGAACCCTCGAGTGAGCGTAAAACCTAAAGCGTCGAATGTTGTGAAGTTTATTTTATTGGTCGCCGTCGCTCTCTTCTTGGCAGCATGTAGCAATGATCTTAAAGCAAGCGGTCCAGTCCTGGAAAGCCAAGCCACCAGTAGCTCTCAGACGGTGTGGCATAGCCGGTTGCGTAACTCGTTGGATAGCGGACGCTATCAGAACGTCGGCGACAAAAACAATCTCGACGCGCTTTACATGGCACGCGGCGGGAACCTATTTGTTCTGGGTCGTGGGGCGAATATGCTTGTGGGTGCCTACGTCTTGGCCTACCGGGAAACAGGCGACCGTAAGCTTATGGACTTTGTCAACAAGTTCATGGTGACGTTACAGGGCTCGGTCAAAGACTACGACCGTGACGGCTTTCGAGAGATCCTATACAGGATGTCAGGACCATGGTACATGAAAGATACGATCGACTTGGATTCGATGCTGGCTCACGGTAATTTAGCTTCCCTGACACTAGCCTTGAAAGAAGCGGGCTACAGTAGCACCGCCTCATGGTGGACAAATTACCTCAAAAACGACTACGTGCGTGATTGGAAAAAACGGGTTGGGCGCCTTCCTAAGCATACACTCACCCATCCTCGCGCTAACTTCATTCGCTTCAACTACGCCATGTACAAACTTACGGGTGACAGCTCCTACTTGAGTGCAGCCAAGAGCGACGCCGCCCTGCTCAAGAAAACTATTCGCAGCAATGGCTGGTCACACAGAATTGGTCAAACTAGTGGTTGCGCTCCAACGGTCTATGTTCCGCTGACCGCGATCGCATTAGTTGATTTGTCGACCAACGGCAGTGGCCTTATCGACAGTGCAACGATGCAACGGGCAGCCTCGACTGTAGCGTACAAGGTGATGAAAAATAGCAGCGGCACCTCACTAGGAGGCGACAGCTGTGGTAACGGTTCTTACGGGGGGACGGCGTCGATTGCGAGTTTCTCCTTTACGCAAATGGCTGCTTGGGATTCTTCGGGGCGTATCGCGTCGATTTCCGAGCGTGTCTATAACGCTACCGAAC
>JBMDWS010000157.1:0-1674 GCA_048594695.1 Truepera sp.
GTTGTCCTCGCTGGTTTTGCCGATGCCGCGTTTGGGGCGGTTCAGCACACGCCGCCAGGCGATGTCGTCGGACGGGTTGAGGGCGGCTCGAGCGTACGAGAGCATGTCCTTGACCTCGCGGCGCTCGTAAAAGCCGACGCCCCCGACGATCTTGGCCGGGATTCCGGCGCGGCGCAGGGACTCTTCTAAAACACGCGACTGCGAGTTGGTGCGGTACAAGATGGCAAACGCGTTGGGCGTCAGGTCGCTGCCCTGCAGGCGCTCGATCTGCCGCGCCACGAAGTCGGCCTCGGCGCGGTGGTCGGTGGCGCGGTAGAGTTTGACGCTTTCGCCGACCCCCTTGACGGGTTTGAGGTTTTTCTCGAGCCGCCCCTCGTTGGCGGTGATGATGGTGTTGGCAAGCTCGAGCACGGAGCTGACCGAGCGGTAGTTGAGCTCGAGCCGGTAGATCGCCGCCTCGGGGTAGTCGTCCTGAAAATCCAGAATGTTGCGCACGTCCGCCCCGCGAAAGGCGTAGATGCTCTGGTCCGGGTCACCGACGACCATCAGGTTGCCGTACGAACTTGCCAGGAGCTTGGTCAGGCGGTACTGCGCGGTGTTGGTGTCCTGATACTCGTCGACGTGGATGAAAACCGCCCGCTGCTGGACCTTTTGCAGCACGTCCGGGAAGGCGTCGAAGAGTTCGACGGTGCGCCCGAGAATGTCGTTGAAGTCCACGGCGTTGGCTTGCCGCAGTCGTGAGGTGTAGCGCTCGAAAGCCTCGGCGATGAGGTCCAAAGGCATCCCTGCGACCATGCCCCCAAAGACCCGTTCGCCGTCGCGCATGAGGTCGCCCGGTCCCCATAGGTTCGATTTGGCGCGGTCGATAAGGGAGCGCAGGACTCTGGGGTTGGCGTCGCCCAAGCCCGAGACGCGCTCTAAGATCTCCTTCAAGACCTCGAGCTGATCGGTGTCGTCGTAGATGGCAAAGCCCGACTCGAGGCCGATGAGTGGCCCGTAGCTTCTGAGGACCCGCAGGCAGGCTGAGTGAAAGGTGCTGACCCAGAGGTCCTTGGCCTTTTCGCCCATGAGGTGCGCCACGCGCTCCTTGAGTTCGCCAGCGGCCTTATTGGTGAAGGTCACGGCCAGGATTTCGGTCGGGTAGACTTCGTGTGCGTCCATCAGGTAGGCGATACGGTGGACGACCGTGCGTGTCTTGCCCGAACCGGCCCCGGCGAGGACCAGCGCCGGGCCTTCGTAGTGCATGGCGGCGGCGCGCTGCTCGTCGTTCAGAACGCTGATGAGGGGGTGGCTTGCGGGATCGCTTATCGTTTCCGGCACAGTCAGGCCATCATACCGCGCCTCTGCCCCGTGGCTCGTTGGGGGATGAAGCCTCGAGCCTCCTCAAACGTGCCGCGCTACTGGTGCCCGACGACCGGGTGCGGGGTGTAAGGCTCCTCGAGGTAGGCGACTTCATCTGGCGTCAGCGTCACGGACAGCGCGCCCAGCGCGTCCTCGAGGCGGCTAATTTTCGTCGCCCTGATGATCGGTGCGGCGACGGGTTCCTTTTGCAAGAGCCAGGCCAGGGCGATATGGGCGCGGGGTACGCCGTGTTTCTCGGCCATTTCAGCCACGCGCCCGATGACCCGCCCGTCCGTATCGGCGGTCGCGTCGTACTTGCTTTTGGCGATCCTA
>JBMDWS010000158.1:0-3564 GCA_048594695.1 Truepera sp.
CGAGTAGGGCAAGCGGCCCGAACCACGGTTCATCCTGAAGTGCGCGAAAAATATACATCCAGACTCCTAGGGAGAGCTGTCCCGGCCCTCGTTTTGTCCCGCCAGTTTGACACGCAGCTCAGGCAGGGCGTACGCCATCGCTGACTCGCCCGCCGTGACGGCCTCACCTAGGCGGTGAAAGTCCCACCAAGCGATCGGCGGCGCGGTGCGCAGGAGCAGCACTTCGGGGGCGAAGGTCGGACTGACCGTGTACGACGTGCCCGCCCGGGCAAGCGAACGCAGCAGCGTGCCGAGGGATGTGCGGGGGGCATTCAAAAAACGACGGTGCCACCAGCGACCGAAGCTCGAGGCGTGCAGCCGCCGGTAGAGCTGCACGCTCCGGGCCAGCTCGACATCTATCCCTGTGTGAACGCCAAGAACCACCGCCGAATCTTTCAGCAGCGGTGCGATCGGCACGGGCGAAATAAAACCCCCGTCGATGAGCAGGCGCCCGTTCACCTCGACCGGACGCGTGAGGATCGGCAGCGCACAGCTCGCCCGGACCGCCCGGGCCAGTGAGCCCTCGGTCAGCACCACCAGTTCGCCGGTGTCCACGTCCATACAGGTGACGCGCAGAGGCAGCTTTAGATCAGCGAAGGTCGCACCTTGAAAGAGGGTGCGCTCGAGCCACCCCTCGATCCGGCCCCCCTCGACGAGCGCCGCCCGGTGTAACCCGAAGTCCAGACCTTGACGCCAGACCTCGGCTACCGGAAAGGTCTCGGCCCAGCGCACCAGCCGGTCCACGTCGGCGAAGAGCGCGTAGTGCGCCGCGATGAGCGCCCCGAAGCTCGTCCCCGAGACGATGTCGGGCTCTAAGCCAGCACCCCGCAAGACCTTCAGGACACCCAGGTGCGCGAATGCCCGGGCCGTACCGCCGCCAAAGGCCACACCGAAGCGATGAGAGCGAGAGGGCGCGTTTGAATACACGGCTCAATTTACCGCGCTGCCCCTTTGGCGATCTCGGGTTTAGCCGACGCTGCTTGCTCTTGCACCCCCGCACCCGCAAGATGAAGCCATGAGAGAACAAGCGATCGTTGCCAAGACGACCGAGCCGCTCACGACAGAGCGGTTGACACGTGACCCGGGGGCGCTCGGCGTCCATCCCGGGATGGTCCTCATCGTCCACAGCTCCCTGAGCGCACTCGGGTGGATCTGCGGCGGCACGGTCGCGCTGATCGACGCGCTCAAGGGGGCCGTCGGCGACACGGGAACCCTCGTCATGCCCGCGCAGTCGGGCGACCTGTCCGACCCGGCAAACTGGGGCAACCCACCCGTCCCCGAAGCGTGGTGGCCCGATATCCGCGCCGCCATGCCTGCCTTCGACCTCGAGCGCACCCCGACGCGGGGCGTCGGCATCGTCGCCGAACACTTTCGCACGCACCCCGGCGTCCTGCGGAGCCACCATCCGACAGCGTCGTTTACCGCGCTCGGTCCCCTGGCTGCCACGATTACGAGCGCGCAGCGCCTCGAGGATCCCTTCGGCAACCACTCGCCGCTCGGCAACCTCTACGACCTGAACGCCTCGGTTCTTCTTTTAGGTGTGGGTCATGACAGCAACACCACGCTGCACCTCGCGGAGCGGCGGGGACTGGGGAAGGCTCAGAGCCGCGTCCAGACCGGGGCACCCGTTATAATCGGCAAGCGCCGCACGTGGCTGAGCTTTTCCGAACCCGACATCTCCTCGGACGATTTTGCCGAGGTCGGCAACGCTTTCGAGCGCGAAACCGGGAAGGCCAAACGCGGTCTTGTGGGTCATGGAGAGACTCGGCTCATCCCGGTCAGGCCGCTCGTGGATTACGCGGAGGTCTGGTTCCGCGAGCACCGCACGGCGTAAGGCTTCAGGGGTTCCGAAGCCGCGCCATCGTGTAGGTGTCAACGTAGACCCCATCCCGAAACGAATGCTGGCGGTGCGTGCCTTCATGGGCGAAGCCGAACTTCTCGTAGAGCGCGATGGCGCGCGCGTTGTCGCTAAAGACGGTGAGCTCGAGCCGGGTCAAATTGAGCCAGCCGTCCGCGAGTTCGATCAGGGCGTGCATCAGCCTGCCGCCGACGCCTCTCCCCTGCCAGTCGTCCCGTACCGCGATGCCGATATCACCTACGTGTCGCTGCCGGGGACGCGACGAAGTGTGTAGCCCCGCCTGCCCGACGACCTCGCCGTCGGCGCACGCCACCAGACTATAAAAACCGGCGGGCGGCTCCGCGAGCCTTTTGCGCCAGCTCTCGCGTGATGGGTAGGGCAGCTGGAGCGTGTTGGCATAAGCGGCGGGTTGCAGAAAGATTCGCTGAACCGCTTCAAAATCGCCGGGTTCGGTGTGGCGAATAACAATTTCGGCCATGCGCCTAACTATAGTCCACGCCGCCCCACACAACCCGGCTCATGCCCTTTCTAAAGAGCAAAACCCGGCATAAGGACAACCCACTTCCGCTTGACTACCTTACCCACACAAAACAGCTTGGACAGGGCAAAACCGAGCGGTTACATTGGGTTGATTCACATTGATGTAGCTGTTCACACCCCTATTTGAGGGTGTGGAGGAGGGTATGTGGCACCTATTATTCGGGTCGCGGTCAACGGCTACGGCGTGATCGGCAAACGGGTCGCAGACGCTGTGGCCCTGCAAGACGACATGGAGCTTGTCGGCGTTGGCAGCGTGTCCGGCGACTACCGCACAGCGGTCACAGCAGAGCGCGGTTACCGGGTCTTTGGTGCCGTGCCCGGTGCGTCCGAAGCCCTTACGGAAGCCGGTATCCCCGTTGCAGGTACGCTCGAGGACCTGCTCGGCGAAGTCGACGTCGTAGCGGACTGCACGCCTGGCGGCGTCGGCGCGACGAACCTGGAGCGCTACCGACGCGCCGGTGTTAAAGCCATCTTTCAGGGCGGCGAGGCGCATAGTCTGACGGGCCACTCGTTCGTGGCCAGCGAAAGTTACGGCAGCGCGCTGGGCCGCGACGCGACGCGGGTCGTCTCCTGCAACACCACGACCACCGTCCGCACGCTCTGCGCCCTGCGCAACGCCGGACTGCTCAGACGGGCCAGAGGCGTCATTCTGCGGCGGGCCACCGATCCCTGGGAAGCGCACCGCTCGGGCGTCATGAATACGGTCGTGCCTGAAGGCCACATTCCCAGCCATCAGGGGCCGGACGCGAAAACCGTCGCGCCCGACCTGAACGTGGTTACGCTCGCCGCCAACGCTTCGCACACGCACGGTCACTGCCACTTCTGGATCATCGATCTTACGCGGCAGAGCGACCGTGACGAGGTGCTGCAGGCGTTTCACGCCGACCCGCGCATCGCGTTTATTCGCAGGCAGGACGGCCTCGTGGCGCTCAACAGCACCCATGAGCTGATGCGCGACCTCGGCAGACCCCGGGGCGACATGTACAAGGTTGCCCTCTGGGAAGACGTGCTGGCGGTACAGAACGATGAACTCTATTTCACCTGTCAGGTCGACAATCAGGCCATCGTGGTCCCCGAGACCATCGACGCCGTTCGCGCTCTGACCCAACACGTTGCCGACGGCAAGA
>JBMDWS010000159.1:0-4319 GCA_048594695.1 Truepera sp.
AGAAAATGATATATGGGCCTGCCGTGATCCAAAAGATGGCAAATTCTTAAGCCTTGCGGTTGCTGGCGGTGCAACTTGGATCGTGACGAGCGATGATGATCTGCTTGTTTTGAATCCTTTTAATGCTATCCCTATCGTTGAGTGCTGCCGAGTTTGTACGCGAACCGACCTGAACGCACGTATCTTCTTCTAAGCCTTAGACTAAACGAACCAACTTTCTGGAGGCTTACGCCATGTTCAAGTTTGCCATCTCCTCATGGAGTGTAGACGGTTTATTGACTTCAGGCTTTCCGCTCCTCGAGTTGCCCGCTGCCATGAAGGCGCAAGGCCTCGGGACGCTCGAGCTGTGCCACTTTCACCTGCCGAGTACAGAACCCGAGTACCTGGCAGACTTTCGTGCTGCGCTGACGGCCTCGGATATCGAGCTGTTCAGCGTGCTCATCGACACAGGCGATATCGCTTCGCCCGATCCGGTGGCATTGGCGGAGAGTCTCGAGGCGATTCGGCGCTTTATCGACGTAGCGGCGTCTCTGGGCGCGGAGCGTGTACGCGTTTCGGCGGGGGTGCAGCCTGCAACGCCCGAAACGCTTGAGCAGAGTGCTCAACAGTTGACCGAGTTAATGGCCTATGCCGAAGGGCAGGGCGTAAAGGTAAGCACCGAGAACTGGCAGCTCACCGCGCAGCAACCGGACGACCTGCTCGCTATTCTGGACGCTGCGCCCCAGAGCCTCGGGCTCTGTGCCGATACGGGTAACGCTGAGGCCACACCGGACAAATACGGGACGCTGGAGAGACTCATGCCCCGCGCGACGTCGGTCCATTTCAAGGCGCGGCGTCAGGGCGGCGAGATCGATAGGGAAGACGCGCGGCGCTGTCTCGAGCTGATGCGTGAGGGGGCTTTTGGCGGCCCGGTAAGCCTCATTTATGACGGCAAGCAGAGTGAGTGGGACTCGCTGCGCGAGCTTAGAGAGACGCTTCGGTCTCTTGCACCGGCCGAAACGACCGCGTAGCTTCGGAAACCGCAAGGCGAGCGCAAGGGGTTCGCAAGGGGGACCGCGCAAACTGCGCCTATGCACCCGCACTGTCCCCTACACCATCTCCGAAAGTCCCCTGACTCTACTCACGCTGCGTTCAGCGCCGGGTCCGTCTGATGCGGCGACCTGCACGGTTTACCTCCTGGCTGACGCCTTTTGTCCTGCTGGCGGCCTGTAACAGTACGCCCCCGAGTCCTTCTTCCCCAGCGGAACCCTCACCAAGCCTCCTCGAGATCGCTGCGCCGGAAGGCCGCGAGCTTGTCTTTTCAAGTGCCACAGGCGAGACCAGTGACGTTCAGACCCTCACGCTCAAAAATGTCGGTACCAGCCCCCTCGAGCTGACCACGCTAGGTGTTTCGGGGACGGACGCCGCGACCTTCGCCCTCGACGCGCCGCCTACGCTGCCCCTGACGCTGCCCGCCGGAGAGAGTTTCGCGGTCGGCGTGCGTTTTATACCGGCAGCGTCTGGCGTCTCGAGCGGGAGTCTCGAGGTTGCGGGACCTACCGTGAGCCTGGCAGCCGGGCTCTACGGCCTCGGCTCGTCGGGTGAGATGGGTGACGACGAACCCACCCTTCAGCAGATCGTGGAGACGCTTGGCTACGAGGTAGGCATTGGTAGTGACGACTTCGAGCTTGGCAGTACGGCGGAGCCTGTCGGCAAGGAGGTGTTGGAGCCGATGTTCGAGCGTGCGGCGGACGGCCCGGTGACGCTCGAGATCGTTGCCCGGTACGGGTCGGACGCGGCGCTGCCTTTCGGGTACTTTACGCTCAATGGGGCCGAACCGGTTCAGCACGAGGTGGCGAGCGTCGGCAAGGATACTGCGCAGGAACTCTTTCCTCCGCTCGCGTCCGGTGAGACCACTTTCGATCCCGGCACCCAGGCCTTTGGCCTCTACGCCGCCAAGGGGCGCTACAGCCTCGACCCCTTGAACCGCAGCGGTTTGTCCCACGCCTTCCGGGTCTATCCGCTTTCTGACCGCAGCGGTCAGGCCGTGCCGAACAGCTACCTGCTGGCGCTCGAGGAAGGGAGCGAAGGAGCCTATCAGGACGCACTTTTCGTGCTGCGAAATGTCAAGCCGTCGACAGCGGCGCTGCCGGACACACACACGCTCGAGGGCTGGCGTTCCCTCTTCAACGGGCAAAACCTGAGCGGCTGGTATACCTACGTGCCGGGGCAAGGCAAAAACAGCGACCCGGAGCGAATCTTCAAGGTCGAGGACGGGACGCTGCATATTCTGGACGTGGCCAACCGGGGCTACCGCGACTTCAGCTACATGGCGACCTATGAGCGCTTCTCCAACTACGAATTGAGGCTCGAGTATCAGTGGGGCAACAAACGCTTCGAACCGCGTGAAAGCCTGCCCCGCGACAGCGGCGTGATCTATCACTTCGGCGGGCAGGATGAGATCTGGCCGACCGGAATCGAATTTCAGATTCAGGAAGGGGATACCGGCGACTTCTGGATGCTGGACGGTACGCGGATCAAGACCACAGTCGACAACCCCAACGCAGCCGAACCTGCCTACAAACCCGGAGGCCGATCCTTCACCAGCCGACCAGGCGAATTTGTGCGGGTCGCCAACAGCGGCACCTACGACACCCGTACGGGCTGGAACACGGTCAATATCGTCGTGCAAGGCAGCAGCGCCGTGCACAGCGTCAACGGGCGCGTGAACAACCGGGCGCAGCACATCATGAGTCCAGGGGGTGGCCCTCTCAGCAGTGGTCGCATCCTGCTGCAGGCCGAGGGCGCGGAGATCTATTACCGCAATATCGAGATTCGCTCGCTGGACTAGGAACTTCTGCGCTCTCGAGGCGGTCGTGTCGACACGACCGCCTCTTGCTCTTTGGGATGTACTGGAAGAGACTACACAAGCCTTAGTTTTTAAGGTATACTGCAGCACATGAACCACAAAGTAAATCCGCTGAGTCGTCGTCCGGGGCGAAAACGGTTGGTGGTGGCGGTGCGCGGAGCTGCTGGGACCGGCAAGAGTCACTTCGCGGCCTCGCTCGCCGACGCAGGCGTGGGGCGGCTCCTGTTTTTCGATGTCGAGCGCAAGTCTCGCCTCCTGCCAGGCGCGACCGGGCCGAACCCGAAATACGACGCCGTCGAAATCCACCACCCCGACGAACTGCCAGACTTTATCGACTGGGCGCTCGAGGGCGAGGGAAAAACGCAGGGATACGGGGCTTACGCGCTCGATTCGTGGAGCCTCTACTTTGCCCGCAAGCACCGCGAGACCCTGAAGGCCGTCCGTGACCGCACGGGCGACCCCACGGCGCAGCCGAGTGCCGATCAACTTCAGGACGATCAGGTGCTCTACCAGGAAGTCTTGCGGCGGCTCTGCATGGATTCGGGCGCGTGCGTGGTAATTACCGACCACATCGCCGCCAAGGGTAAAGAACAGGTCGAGGAGAACGAACTCGGGCAGGTCGTACCGATCACCCGGGGCGGCCTCGAGTACTTTATCGACGTGATGCTGGAGCTTTCCCTGCGCGTCGACGGCTTCGAGACAAAGCGCGTCGGGACGGTCATCAAGAGCAACAGTTCCCAGTTTCCGATTGGCCTAGAGATTCTCGAGCCGACGTTTCGGGGTCTTCTGGAAGTCATGGACGATCTGCCTCAAGCAGATACCGACGACATCCCCGAGTTTCTCAAAATTCAGGATGAGGTGATGCTGCCTGACTTTACCCTCGGCGATCTCGTCGCGCAGGCCGAAGGGTACGGCGTAGACCGGGCCAAGCTGCTCCTCGCGGCCAAAAGTTACCATAATGTCACAGCGTTAGAGCAGCTCAGCGCCGCGCAGCTCCAAGACTTGTCCGAACGCATGGCGGAAAGGTTTGCTCAAACAGTGCCGCAGGCTGCACCCAAAAAGGGTCGCAGCGCCGCCTGAGGCAGCCCGAAGCGTCAGCAGGGCGTCAGCGCTGCGAAGAAAAAGTGCCCCCTGGTGTTTTCGCCTGATGGGTGAAAACGGTATCTGTTGTAGAGAGTTTGTAGGTCACGGCGAAACGCCCTTGCCTCCTCGTCGGAGAGCTGCAGCCAGGTATCGCCGTACCAGTAGGTCTTTTTGTCCGCGAGTTCGCCTATACTTTCGTCAGGACAAAGCGGAATGGCCTTTTGCACCAGACCGTATCCTTCCTCGAGATAGATCCTGAAGCCCCAGTGCGGACATGCCCTCTCCATGGCCCTAGCGAGGCCGCGACCCAACACTGATGCCGACGCCTGAAATCCCTTTTCGTTGAACGTCTCGAGATTGACGTGCGTCGTGACCGATAGCGGCACGA
>JBMDWS010000016.1:0-1971 GCA_048594695.1 Truepera sp.
CTCTGGCTCTCCGGCGAACGTCAGGCGAGCGCCCTGCGGACCGTGCGCGAGCATCTGCTGCGGGCCAAGGACGCACCGGACGACCTCGCGGCGCTCGACTTGGGGGAAGCCCTCCGCGCCCTCGCCGAATTGACAGGGCGAGGCGACATCGCCGAGGAAGCCTTAGAACACATCTTTGCCAACTTCTGCGTTGGAAAGTAGCTATCTGGCGCGTGGCGTTAGCTGCTCGGTGGCGAGGCGCAGAGCCTGGGTCATGTAAGGACGCCAGAGGCTTTGAACCACACACCACAAAACCGGGTACACGAAGCGTGAACGAGGTTTGAAGGTGTAGCGCAACGTGATGAGCGTCCGGTTTTGGGTATCCTCCCTAAACCACTATGCACCACTCGCCCCGGATGTCAGCTAGCGCATGACGCCTGTAAAGGTGTCGATCTCATAGCTAAACTAAAATAGCTGGGGTATTCATAAGCCGTCAGCGTCTCATGTGCCGAGCTGCCGTCCGAGAAGTGGAAGGTGCGGTCTTGACCTGCACCGTCCCACGCCCCCTTTTGCTCACTCACCCGCGTCACAGCCGGGAGCAAGCCGTAGCCTGTAAATATCGACAGCAAGTCAATCGGCACGATGTACCTGAAAGCCTCGACTTGCGTAACAGCCACAACAGCTTCAACTTCGCTACGAATCATATTCACTCGTGCGTTCGGGTTCCCAGATACTCGCTAAAGCGGAGCAGGTAGCCGTCCGGGTCCTGCACTAGAAATTCACGGTTGCCGTGCAGCGCGTCGTCCTGACGGTACCAGTTCTCTTCGGGTTGAACGTAAAGCGGATATGCAGCCTCAGCCAACCGGGCCAGCATGGGCTCGAGCGCAGGGGCTTCGATTTGCAGATTGATCCCGCGTCCGAAGGGGTGCTCGAGCCGCCCCGTTTCATCCCAGCCCGCTCCCTCGGCGATCTGATCGAGCATGAGCTGCGCCCGCCCGAACTGCAGGTAGGCAAAGCGCGTTTCCGGACGCTCGTAGACCACCTCGAAGCCAAGGAGGCGGACATAAAAGTCCAAACTGGTTTTGATGTCGGTGACCGAGAGTTCAGGAACCAGCGCCGCCCAGATTTCAGGCTTAGGCATGGTAGGCCGCTTCGGTTTCCGCTGCGGCAGCCTGTACGGCGGCAGGGAACTCGGCGGCGATATTTTCCAGCACGCGCTGCGCGGTGAAATGAATCATCTTTATAAGCGCCCGACCGCCCCACTTCTCCGGCTCAGGCAGGTTCAGATAAATGGTGATATCGAAGTCGTAGACGACGCGGCTGCCACTCGGCAGGGGCTGCACATCGGCGCGACCTGCTACTTCGGCCCAGCCCAGGCGCGGCTCGGAAAAGGGCAGCGGGCTCAGCTTCGCACCCCGTGGGAGCGGTTCCAGAACGCTTTCGAAGGCAAGTTCTTGTTGACCGAAAAACGCTGCGTTGACCGGCAGTCGCGCCCGGACGTGCTGAAGCTCTCCGACCCCAAAGACTTCCATGTCGCGGATGAACTCGGCCTTGGCGAGGCTGCGCTGCACGTCGCGGACAAAGTTGACCGCTTCGGCAGGCTCGAGGCCGAGGTCGAAGGTGACGTGAATGGCGTGGGCGATCTCCATAGGTCAGGGGCGCGTTCTCGTCCCAACCCATTCTACGCGAAGTTCACCTTTCGCCGCAGCTTCTTCCAGCTCTGTGTCCGTCACGCTTTTAAGGCGCGGCAGGTCGGCAAAGAGCGCGGCACTAGCGAAGTAACCGACACGCACCGTTACCGGGCCATCGTCGCCACTGCGGCCCATGCGCCAGAGCAGGTGCGCGGCGAGCACGTCGATGGGGCCAGCCTCCAGCCCCTGTTCCGCCAGCGTCTCGGTGAGTTGTCGTTGCAGTGCAGCCTCGCTCATTTCAGGGTTCTCTCCAACCTTTCGGCCTGTCGCGCCTTACCAGAGGTCGGTGACCTCGAGCGCC
>JBMDWS010000160.1:0-3315 GCA_048594695.1 Truepera sp.
GTAAACGCGTCTCCACGAATGAGGGTGCCGCAGGCCGTGCCGCTACAGGGGAACAGCGCCCCTTCGATCCCAGCGCTCTGGTAGCGCTCCAGAGGGGCCGAAAGAATCGCGCTGTAGAAAGCCGTCGCTCGGTCCATGTCCGAAACGGGAATATCGAACCAGTTGATAGCGTTGCCAGAGGTTTGGGTCATGTCTTCTCCTTGGTTTAGTCGTAGGTTTAAGACGTGGCTGGGTTTAGACGTAGCCGTCACGCTTGTAGCGCTCGAGCGATGCCCGAGTAAGCTGCCCTAGCTGCTCGAAGAGCACAGGATCGAACTTTTTGAAGTTGAAGCACGACTTCCCCTGCATGCGCGCCTTGAGATCTTCAGAGACGCCCTCGAGCAACTCAGGAGCGTAGTAGACCGGCATCAGGTGATAGCTCACGTACATTTTTTTAAGCTGCACCGACGCAAACATTTCGGGTTTAGCCCCTTCTCGAGGTTTCGATTCCAGATATAGATGGGTGGGCGTGTCAGTTTTGCGCTCGAGCCCCTCGGCATAGGGTTCCAGAACGCGTCTCAGTGCCTGAAAACGTCATCCAGCTCAGCCACACTCAGCTCCTTTCCTCGAACCTCACCAAGCTGCCTAGCGCACTTATGATGCGGCCTCTCCCCACACCGCAAACTCGTTGCCACTCGGTTCCGTAAAGTGAAAGCGCCGCCCGCCCGGAAAGTCGTAGATGGGCCGAAGAATGGTCCCGCCCGCCGCCTCGACCCTGGCAAGGGTGTCCTCGAGGCGCTCGCTATAAAAAATTAAGAGAGCACTTCCCCCCTCCACGCGTGCAACTCTATCGGATGCGAAAAAGCCACCATCCAGACCCTCACCGGAGAAAGCGCTGTAGTCTGGGCCGTAATCGGTAAAGGTCCAGCCGAACGCAGTCTCGAAAAATGCCTTTGTCGCCGGGAGATCGCGGGCCGGATATTCGACGTAATCAAGCTTTTCGTGGGTTGGCACGGCAGATACGTCCTTCCGTTAACCTTAATATTTAAGGTATCTCGAGTGTAACCGAAGACACGAAGGATTTCAAGCCCTGGATTAGCGAACAGGTAGCAAACCGGATAACTCTTCTAAGACCGGGGATGTGGGTTCAAAGTGCCCCAAGCGTAGCAGCAGGGTATGGACAAAACCACCATCCCCTTTCTCTATAGACAGTTCGAGTAGCAAACGGCGTAATTGTAGATCAGTGTCTTCAGCGTCAGCAATATGACTTTACGTTTTCTACAGCTCGAGGCCGCGACCTTATCTCCGAGTGTTTCTCGTGCTGGCTTCTGCGGCAGCCATCTACTTCATCGCGTGGGTCAGTTTAATGTGTGCGACACCAAAGAATCTGACATCGTCGGACACGCTACACTAATACCTCATTTAATTAGGTATATTGGGCAGATGAGCGATAATCCAAAACTTCAGGACGACCCGCAGGACAACACCGTCAAAGACCCAAGCGAGTGGGTCACCGGCGACGAACCGGCTACTGGCGCACAGCTCTCGTACCTGCACACCCTCGCTGAAGGGGCGAATGAGGAGGTTCCCGATGGCCTCACCAAAGCGCAGGCTTCGGAGCGTATCGACGCACTTCAGGAAAAAACCGGGCGCGGCAAAACGGACGACAAGCAGAAATAGACGGTTACCTCTAAGGTCGGACAGAAACATCTGTCCGACAGTTTTTTTGCTGTTCTGAACGTAGAATAAAGAGAGAGAACGGAGGTCTATGGCCCTCACTGTAGAGTCCCCCTTTACCCCCAAAGGTGATCAGCCCGACGCCATCGCGAGTCTCGTCGAAGGTCTGGGTGATGGTCTGCGCTATCAGACGCTGCTGGGCGCGACCGGTACCGGCAAGACCTTTACGATGGCCAAGATCATCGAGACTACGCAGCGCCCGGCACTGATCCTGGCGCCCAATAAGATCCTGACCGCGCAGCTCGCCGCCGAGTTCCGCGATTTCTTTCCGGGTGCCGCCGTCGAATTTTTCATCTCCTACTACGATTACTATCAGCCCGAAGCGTACGTGCCCGCCAGGGACCTCTTTATCGAAAAAGACGCCAATATCAATCAGGAGCTCGAGCGGATGCGTCACTCCACGACGCGCAACCTGCTCACCCGGCCCGACACCATCGTGGTCGCGTCGGTCTCGGCGATTTACGGCCTCGGCTCACCCGACACCTATCAGCAGCTCAACCTGCTCCTTAAGGTCGGCATGACGAAAAGCCGCGAAGAGATTCTCGACAGGCTCGTGACCCAGCAGTACGAGCGCAACGACATCGAGCTCGCGGCTGGGCGCTTCCGGGTCAAGGGCGACGTGGTCGAGATCTGGGCCGCCTACGACGAAGCGCCGCTCCGCATCGAACTGTTCGGCGACGAGATCGATAGGCTGGTCATGATCGACCCCGTCACGGGCGAGGCGCAGGCCGAACTCGAGACCACCACCGTCTTCCCTGCCAAGCACTACGTCACGCCCTTCGAGCAGCTCGAGCCCGCCATCCGGCAGATCGAGCACGATCTTGAAGAGCGCCTCGACTTTTTCGACCGTAACGGCAAGCTTTTAGAAAAGCAGCGCCTCAAGGAACGCACTCTCTACGACCTCGAGATGATGAAGACGCTGGGCTACTGCAACGGCATCGAGAACTACTCGCGCTACCTGGACGGTCGCACCCCCGGCGAGCCGCCCCATACGCTCCTCGACTACTTTCCCGACGACTTCATCACGTTCCTCGACGAGTCTCACGTGATGCTGCCGCAGATTCGCGGGATGTTTAACGGCGACCGCGCCCGCAAGCAGACGCTGGTGGACTACGGCTTCAGGTTGCCTGCCGCGCTCGACAACCGCCCGCTGCGCGAAACCGAGTTTTTGGAGCGCGTCGGTCAGGTCGTGTTCGTTTCAGCGACACCCGCTGCTTGGGAGCATGAGCACTCGGACAAGATCGCCGAGCAGATCATTCGCCCGACCGGCCTCATCGATCCAAACATCACAGTCAAGCCCTCTCGGGGCCAGATCGACGACCTCGTCTTCGCTATCCGCGAACGCGCCAAGCGGGACGAGCGCGTGCTGGTAACGACGCTGACCAAGAAGATGTCCGAAGACCTTGCCGAATACTTCGCACAACAGGGTTTGCGGACACGCTACATGCACTCGGACATCGACACGATCGAGCGGCAGGTCATTATCCGCGATCTGCGCCTCGGACACTTCGACGCGCTCATCGGGATCAACCTCCTGCGCGAAGGTCTCGACCTGCCGGAGGTCTCGCTGGTGGCGATTCTGGACGCCGACAAGACCGG
>JBMDWS010000161.1:0-4422 GCA_048594695.1 Truepera sp.
GGTTGCACTGCCTCACATTCCTGGCACCGAAGCGGCGGGGACCGTCGTCGCGGTCGGGGAGGGCGCCACAGACCTCGCGGTCGGCGACAAGGTCACGGGTGTCGCCTTCAGGGACGCTTACGCCGAGTACGCTGTCGCGCCTGCCGATACGCTCGTGCCCATACCGGACGGCGTGCCCGCCGAACAGGCGGCCGCCGTCATGCTCCAGGGCATGACGGCGCACTACCTCGCGCACAGCGTTTATCCGCTCAAGGCGGGCGACACCTGTCTCGTCCATGCGGCGGCGGGCGGGGTGGGGCTCCTGCTCACGCAACTCGCCAAACGTGCCGGGGCGCGGGTCATCGGGACGGTGTCGACGCCCGACAAGGAGGCGCGGGCGCGCGCGGCTGGGGCGGATGAAATTATCCGCTACACCGAGACCGATTTCGTGGCGGCGGTTCGAGATAAGACCGGTGGCTATGGGGTGGACGTTGTCTACGATTCGGTCGGCAAGACGACTTTTATGGGGGGGCTCGAGTGCCTCCGGCCCCGGGGCATGATGGCGCTCTACGGGCAGTCGAGCGGCGCGGTGCCGCCCTTCGATCTGCAAATCCTCAATGCCAAAGGCTCGCTCTTCGTGACCCGCCCGACGCTGGGGCACTACACCCTGACGCGGGGCGAACTGCTGCGCCGCGCCGAGGACATCCTCGGGAACGTGGCGGCGGGCAGCCTCGAGGTCGCCATCGATTCGACACTGCCGCTCGCCGAGGCCTCCGAGGCGCAGCGGCGTCTGGGCAGCCGCGAAACATCGGGGAAGGTGCTGCTCATCCCGTAAAAAGCCAGAAAAAAAGATGTCACGTTCTGGCATATTGTTTTGCTACTCTGAGGTATGCGGGCCGACAGACTTCTTTCGATTCTGCTACTCCTGCAGCTTCGGGGCCGAACGACGACGGCTGAACTGGCGAAACGGCTCGAGGTCAGCCGTCGCACCGTGCACCGCGACATGGACGCGCTCACGGCGGCAGGTGTGCCCGTCTACGCCGAGCGCGGCGTGCACGGTGGCTGGCGACTTCTGGGCGAGTACCGCACCGACCTGACCGGGCTGAGCGAGGATGAAGCGCGGGCGCTCCTTCTGCGCCAACCCGAGGGTCTGCTGAGCGATCTCGGTCTGAGTAAGGTCGCCGAGGGAGCTTTTCTCAAACTGACGGCCTCGCTGCCTTCGCCTTTTCGGCAGGGGGCCGCCGCGCTGCGGGAACGTATCGTCGTAAAAGGGCGTGGCCCTGCCGACGCGGTGCCCGACCTGCCGGTTATCCTCGAGGGGATGGAGGCGGGGCATCTGCTGAGATTCTCGTATCGGCGCAATGATGGTGAGGTGCGGGAGCGCACCGCCGCGCCGCTCGGGCTCGTTGCCAAGGGCAACACCTGGTATCTCGTGGCTGAAGTCGACGAGAGCCGCCGCACGTATCGGGTGTCCCGCATGGCGCACACGGTTGTAACGAACGAACCCTTCAGCATGCCGCCGGACTTTTTGCTGCGCGAGTACTGGGCGGCCTCGAGGGCGCAGTTCAAGGCCGAGTTGCCCCGCTATGACGTTACGGCGCTCGTGCATGAGGCGAGCCTCGAGCGGCTGGGCCTCGTCGGGCGCTGGGCGCGGCTCGAGGAGAGCACACCCCACGCGCCCGGCTGGCTCCGCGCCCGCATCCGTTTTGAAGTGCCGGACGACGCGCACGCCTGGGCGCTCAGTATGGGGACGGGTGCGGTGGTGCTCGAGCCGCCTGAGCTTCGTGAGCGGGTCGGCGAAACACTCGACGAGATGCGTGAGGTCTACGGACGACACCCTGTCGGCTCAGTGGAATAGATCGGCGCAGCGCCAGTCCATATAAGCGTCCCTACGGGCTACAGAAATCTGGTGAAATAAAGCTTCACCACAGGTTTTGGCATGTCAGTCGTCACAGGGTCGAGTCAGCTAGGGAAGATAGAGCTGGATGGTTCGCACCCGCTTGGCCTTTGTCGAAGCGAACGTGAGCATCACGCAAAAACCTTTGTCGGCGCCGTCCTGGGTGGTCAGCACGCCGTTTACCGCTCCCACTTTGCCGTGCGTCAGGGCGTGTTCGATGCGCAGGGCTTGGGGGTTTGCCTCGAGCGCGGTCTCAAAAAAGTCTCGCAGGTCCCCTTGACCCCAGCGAGCCGCCTTGCCGACCACTTCGATGGTGGCGTCGTCGCTCAGGCTTGGGGCCAACGTCACGCTTGTGCCGGTCAGCAGAACAACAGCGACATCTTCGGCAAAGGCGTTCTTGGGAGAATTCGCGCAGTCGGCGCTTCGCTGAATGGTTGTCATGTCCCTAGTCTAGCGTTGCGACCCGCCGCTTCAGGGTGCCCGCTCGAGAAAAAATAGCCCTAGCGAGATAAAAATCACGACCAGCACCAACGCCATGACCTGCGCTTTGGCCCGTTCCTTCGAGCTGCGTTTCTGAAAGGCCAGGGTGTTCGCCACGACCACGAACAGGACCATCCCGATGCCGAACACCAAAAGAGAGAGGACGCGGAAAAAGCCGAAATGCACAGCGTGATTTTAACAGTATGATTTTAACAGCGTGATTTTATCAGAGGCATATGAACCCTACTCACAAACGCCGAGCACCTCAGGCTGCATAGTGAAGCGAGGAGGCGGAAATGTACGACGACAGGCCCATGCCCAGAAACCTAACCCCCGAAGGCTCGAGCGAGGATACCGAAGAGATTCTTGAAGACGAGGTCATAGAGGAGGATGTCGTCTACGACCCGGCAAAACAGGCCCCGCTATCCGGGGAAGAGAGTGGTGTCGAGGATCTCCACGACGTCGAGCACCCGGAAGAGGTCGTTTACGACCTCGAGGACGAGGAAGACTGACGCCCCCGTAGCGCGGCGTCCCTAAAGCCCCTGGGGGTGGTAACCCGTGGCAGCGGACGACATTTTGATCTTTGGTGGTTCCGGTAGTTTGAAGCTTACAGCCCGAATCGCGCAGTACCTCGGCGTATCGCCGGGCCTCGGCGAGGCGCTGCGTTTTTCCGAAGGCAATCTGTTTGTACGCATCCTCGAGAATGTTCGCGGGCGGCAGGTCTACCTCGTGCAGTCCACGGCGTTTCCGGCCAATGACAACTTCATGGAACTGCTCTTCTGGATCGACGCCTTCAAGCGGGCGAGCGCCGAGTCGGTCACGGTGCTCATTCCCTACTTTTCCTACGGCAAAGGCGACAAAAAAGACGAGCCGCGCGTGTCGATTCGGGCGCGGGTCTGTGCCGACGCTATCGAAGGGGCCGGGGCCGACAGGGTGGTAATGCTCGACCTGCACGCACCGCAGATTCAGGGGTTTTTCAAGCGCCCAGTTGACGATCTGCAGGCGCTCCCGGTCCTGGTAGAGGCGGTTCGCGCCCTCGAGCTGCAAAACCTCGTGGTGGTGTCGCCGGACATGGGCTTTGCCAAAAAAGCGCGCAAATTCGCCTCGCAGCTGGGGGTGCCCCTTGCCCTCGCCGACAAGGAGCGTAAGAGCCATGACGAACGGGCAGAGCTGCTCGAGCTTATCGGTGAGGTCCGGGGCAAGACCGCTCTAATCGTTGACGACGTGATCCTCTCGGGTGGCACGCTCGTCGAAACGGCGCAAAAACTGATCGCCGAGGGAGCTGTTGCTGTCTATGCAGCCATTACCCACGGCGCTGTATCCGAGCGGACCCTTACGCGCTTGGCTGAAAGTCCTATCCGCACGCTTTTTATTACCGACTCGATCGAAACGCAGCCTGTAGAGTTGCCGGAGAGAATCGTGGTCGTCACGGTGGCGCCGCTCTTTGGTGAAGCGATTCGCCGCATCCACGACAAGGAGAGCGTCAGCGTGCTCTTCGGGTAGCTGCCCTAAATCGAACGTGCTGAGCAGTTGGAAACCTAATAGTCGTTGCCTGGCGGCGTTTCCGAAATAGACTTTACAGACCAGGCAAAAAAGACAGGGCCGTTGCAGGGAATGTCAGGGATAGCCTCTTCTGTCTCGCTGCCGACAACCTCGAGCCTATCTCCCAAGCTTGCTTTGAGCTGGCCCTCGCGGTCAAAAATGTCGACGCCATTGGAGGTCTCTCGGTAGCTATAGCCGTAGGGCCACTGAATCAATGAAGCGGTTTCAGGACTATCTGCTGACCCTAAGCGCAGACATCCGTCTTTTAGAATGAGCTGCCCGAACCCCAGAGCCATATCGCCTCCGGTTGCGGGCTTGCTTGAGATAGGGAACGCTTGGACGGACCCGGAGGCCGAGTAAGACGCACATCCACTGAGACCCATCACCAAAAAAGCCACCAACCAGTTAATTTTAATATGTTACTTTATCATATTTGTTCTGTTTGGAGCCACGGCTAAGTCCGAAAGAGAACACTTTCACGCCGAAACGAGCGCAGCGCGAAGCCCAGCAGCAGCGCGGTAAAG
>JBMDWS010000162.1:0-8265 GCA_048594695.1 Truepera sp.
ACGCTTGACGTCTTCCCAGCTAACCTGCTCTTCTCTTTTTGATAACTCTTCTGGTGTTGAAATGCTTTGAACAGCCGCTTTCACCTGCTTTAGGCTAAGACCCTCCTCAATCACTCTGCTCAAAAGCTGCATTTGCACTGCATCGTCTTTTATGGAAGCTAGGGCACGAGCTTTTGAGTACTCGAGTTTTCCGTTTCTCACCGCCTGAATTAGAAGTTTAGACATACTTAGGATGGGAAGACGGTGACTGTAAAAAGAACTTGCAGTAAAACGCCCAATACTCTTAAACAATGCCTCTACAGCTTCAGATTGGGGACTGATAACGGCGTTGTTATCACCTCTGCCTAGCGCCCTGTAGTGGCTTTGCCGAATGGCTTCTAGCACCTCAGAATCCGACAAGTTGAGACTTATACTAAGGAGCTTGAGCGTGCTGTCGGTCTCTTCTACCGGGTTAAGATCTTCTCGCTGAAGATTTTCTATGAGAGCTACTTCTAGACTCTCTTGGTCGGAAAGTTCGCGGATAGTTACCGGGATGCTGTCGAGACCAGCCAGTTGTGCTGCTCGGTAACGTCGCTCGCCGGCAACAAGCTCGTATCCTCCACCGTGTTCGCGAACAAGGACAGGCTGCAAAACTCCTTTTTGCCTAATGCTTTCAGTAAGTGAGGCTAACGCCTCAGCGTCAAATGACCTTCTGGGCTGCTTGGGGTTTAGATGTATGTCCGCAAGTGGCAGCTCACGGCTTCCTTTTCCCTGGCCCTTTTTCGCGGCATCCAGTATCGAAGCGAATGTACCCCCACGATCAAGTTTTGCCATCAGTCAGCGACCTCATTCTTGAGCACCTCTAGCAGCTCATTGGTGACGACCCTTATCTCTTCGCTAGCAACATCATGAGGTTTAAAAGCTGGGATCGGCGTCCCAGCAATTTGTGCATCTTTGTATGTTGCCGGACGATGTCGCAGGGGAGAGGCTACTGGTGCAATGCTCGGCAGCTGATCCCGGATAGCCGAGAGTGAGTCTTGGTCGTGCCGGGTGCGGGAGTCATACTGAGTTGGCAGAAACATGGCGATGTCTAGCCGCGGGCTCATCTCACGGTAATTATCGACCATTGCCACCACTGTCTGGACGCCTCTCAGGCCCTTGCTAGTCGTCGGTAGCGGAACGACAACGTAATCGGCTGCGATTACGCAGAGAGCGGATAGCTGTCCCAAGCTTGGAGGCGGATCTATTAGAACAAAGTCGTATCCACTAAGCTGGCGCACTGCGTTGCGCAGCCGCATCAGGCCGTTAAGTTCACCAGGCAAGAGCAAATCAATCCGGGCTAAATCCAGTTGACTGGGAATGATTTCAAGGTTATGTGCTTTGACAGGGGAGGGGAGACGTAATTCGGTGCGTTCACGTCCGCCGCTTACCACAGCATCGAAAATGGTTCGGTTCAGGTCTGGAGGCTCGAGTAATCCTAACCACTCGCTCAAATTAGCCTGCGGATCGGCATCGATCAGGAGAACCTTGAGATTTCTCTCAGCAAGCGCGTAGCCTATGTCACGGACGCTGCTCGTTTTGGCGACGCCGCCAGCGTGATTAAAAAAAACAACCGTCCGCACTTGACCTCCATTTTATAGCGACATATGCACCTTGGCATGGAGCGCTCAAGTCATAGCAACATTGCAACTTCACGCGCACCTTATTTGCCTTATAAGGGCTGCACGCTATATTTGTTAATGGCCCGAACGCGGTGCAGCCTCAACACGAAGGGGCAACTTACTTTCGCATTCTATAGCAGTTCGGGTTTGAAGTTTTCCGACTGACACTGCTCAGTCCAAAAGACTCCTTTTTTCGTTTCTACGTGGAACCTCAAAATGTCCTAAATTCGTTAAACCGTCGCGTGCTGCATGTCTGACTTGAACGAGCTTCACTCAGTCTGGCAGGTGTGTCAAAACTAGGACAATTTGAGGAGGAACTAGGACAATTTGAGGATGCCGCTGCACATTTTCTTTTTGCTTGTGTCGTACCGCCTTAATTCAATCAACCGTTAGAAAATCCTCAAAATGTCCCAAGTAGTATGACTGCTCAACATGCGTAGTTAAAAAAATACCTACGTAAGCACACCAGCGTGTTGTGTTTACAAAACTATTAGCCACTTTCCTTTGTTTCGGACGCCTTTATTTGCGTCCCTGACGACTCTCTTTTCTCTTAAAAGGACATTTTGAGGAGAGTAAAGGGACATTTTGAGGAGAGTAAAGGGACATTTTGAGGATGAACTAGGGCAATTTGAGGAAGCTGCTAGGGCAATTTGAGGAAAACATAGGACATTTTGAGGATGAACTAGGGCAATTTGAGGAAGTGCTTCTACTGAAGATGGTGCGTCCTGGACGTACAAAGCCCTTGCTGTGATGTAGCGAATCAAGTATGGTAGTTCATGCACTCGGCGCAACAAAGGAGCCTTACAGTCACGCAGTCGAATGCGTTGGCGCTCTCTTCCCAAGAGATGTCTCTTCTCGAAAAGCGCTTGCTGGCAATAGGGATTGCGAAGCTCGACGCGACCGGGCAAGACCTGCGGGTGCGGTTTTACATCAATGAGTTCAATGCGGTTTTTGACGTAACCACAAATGCCAACCACGAGCGTCTAAAGGAAGGGGCGAAGCTTCTCCTCAGCCGGGTTGTCCATATCGAACAAGTTGATGGTGGATGGGAAATGTTCCAATGGGTGAACTACGCGCGCTATGTTCCCAGTAAAGACAGCCGCGACGGATCATATATAGACATCGAGTTCAGTCCCAAGCTCGCCCCTTATATTTACCAGCTAAGTAGAAATTTCAATTCGTACACGCTTGAAAAGATAGCGCAGATGCAGAGCTTTTACAGCGTCCGTGTTTTCGAGATCCTACATCACGACTCGTTCGCGGGCAAGAAGTCTCGTGTTGAGTACGACCTAGATGACCTCAAGTTTCGTCTGAGGCTCAAATACAGAGAAAAATCACGAGAGGTAGACAGATACCCAAACTACAAGGATTTCCGTGTACGCGTTTTGGAACAGGCACAGCGTGACTGCGAGGCATATACCGACCTTACGTTTACGTTCGAGGGTCGACGGCGTGGGCGTCGTATCGCAACAGTTGTTTTTGAAATCAGACGGAAGGCTCAACCAAAACTGTTAGAGCTGGTATCTTCGTCAACAGAAACGCCCATAGACCATCTCGAGCTTGCCGATCAGTTGCGCGAGGCTGGTTTCTTGGGATCGGCGCTTGACACAATAAAAGAGTATGGAGTAGCCAGAGTTGCCGATGCGATCAGGGCAGCTCGCAAGGTTGAAACGGAGCAGAGGAACACCCGTAAGCCCGTGCAGAATTTAGGTGGGTTGATCGTGCATATGCTCCGTAGCGGGGTCACCTCCGAACCACCTAACCCAAAAAAGGCAAATAAGATAAATACGGTCAAGCTTGCTACCGACCTGCGTCAAGCTTTTGACGAAGCTCAGAGCGTTGCTTGTGATGTCTACTGGGTAAACCTAAGTAATGCGGAGCGCGAGCAGTTCCGCGAAATTATGGCAGAGCGCCTGGATGCTTTCGCTTTGCGAGTTTTGGAAGAAGCGGATTGGAAAGGATCTGCGTTTCGTGCAGCGCGCAATAGGTGCTTGCTCGAGGCACGCCTCGAGCATTTTCCTAGCGAGGTACAAGACCTCCGTACTTTCGCTATGGGCCAACAGATCATCAGCAATCTTTCTGAAGATCAGCAGAGCAAAGTAGTTGCAGCTGCAGAAAATATGTGAAACAAAAAACGCAGAAGTACGAGGGTTTGTAGTCAGTGAACCCCTACCTAACTTATCCCACCTTTTTCCCGATTCCCTTGTTAATCCTCGAGCCTAACCCAAAGGAACACCAGAAGGCTCGAGCCGCGATGGGGGAGGGGAGCTAGAGAAGAAGGGTTCACTGATTAGAAGGGATGATAGATGGTACTCAACGCTGTTTGTACTGAATAAAGCTACATTAACCCTGCAGCAGAATCCGAGCATCCGACAGGTCTTTGTCTTCGTGCCCTTCGGTGAACCACAGGTAAGTCTCTCTGAGCCTACTCATAGATTTATTTTTGTCCTTTTCATGATCCATACGGAAGAGGCTCATAGCGACCCTAAGTTCGAGAGACTTGGCCCCCTGAAAAGCAGCGGTAGCCAGAGCTTGACAAAAGAGCATCCTCGCTTGCTCCCTTTCACCTAACGAGGCTAAAAGTTCGCCTTTAAGCCGAAGAAGTTCCGCCAGCCACCACCTTTCCCCATTCGTCTCGGCATGAGCGACTGCCCGATCGAAAGTATCCATGGCGTGGACATGCTGACCTAAGTCCTGCTGCGCGACGGCATATACGCCGACCAGGTAAGGCCGGTGGGTCAGAGTCCCGTACGAATCGAAGAGGTCAAGACCTCGCTGCACCGTTTCGAGCCCTTTAAGGTATCCCATAGCAGCCTGTTGGGCACCTTGCCATACCAGACCGTAAGCTAACCAGTTCGTCAAGATCTGTTCCGAGGTTAGTTCGAGAAAGGGTTTCAGATAACGCGTAACCATGCGTTTATCTCGCCGGAAGTGCGCAATAATAAGGGCGAACGCAAGAGCAGAAGCTTGAGCGCGTAAGTCCGAGCTTTGGCTCGCGAAAGTAAGGTCTTTACTGACGCTCCTCAAAGCTTGTTGGGGGTAACCGCGAAGCCACAACACGGCCGAGATAAAACCTGACGATCGTGCTTGGATGAAGTTGATCGCCTTCGCATCTTGGGAGTTCATTTCCTCGGGAGTAATCGCGATTGCCTGAACCTCTTGCGAATGCTTGATGGAGGCCAAGAGATCGCCTCGGAAAGCGTTGAGGCGGCTCTCCATGAAGTGGAGGTCAGCCAAACGGCGCGGCGTCAGCATGAAGCGTGGAAGATCGAACAACTGATGCATCAGCCCCTCAGCCGCGTCATAACGTGCCCGCATCGCGTAGTAACCTGCCAAGCCGTACAAAGCCTCGAAAAGTTCTTCCGATGCTTCTACGCCCCGACACAAGTCTCGCGCCTCGCCGAAAACAGCCTCCACCTCGGGAAAGGCGTACCCGCGCACGACGTGAAGCGCGGTTCCTAAAGCTAAGAGAAGAGCGATGCGCAGCTGCTTTTGCTCAGACTGGTCCGGCATGAGGTCCAAAACCTCGATGGCCGCCCTGAGGTGATAAACCGCTTCCTGCTGCGCTGAACGTTCGCTAGCCCTTGAGGCTGCTTCTCGCCAGTAGTAAATCGCTTGGCCAAGCATGCCTGCTGCGGCGAAGTGCTGGGCGATGGCTTCAGGCTGGTAACCAGTGCCCCTCAAAACGTTGCGCTCGAGGACCTGTGCGACGCGAGCATGATGCACGCGGGCCCGACTTTTCAGTAACGAACCGTAGGCCGCGTCCCGGACGAGGGCGTGGTTGAACCTGTAGCTCAAACCGTCATTCGATCGAAGAACCAAGGACGCACCTGAAAGCTGCTCAAGGGCTTCCAGAAGGTCCGATTTAGGCCCTTCGTACACGGCACTTAGCAGCTCGAGCGAGAACGACTTGCCGATCACAGCAGCGAGTTGCGCAACAGGTTTCGCGCCAGGGAGTCTACCGAGGCGGGCATCCAGAGCGTCTTGCAGCGTGTTCGGTACCTGCAAGCCGTATCTCGTAGCTCGCCAGTCTGCCTCGAGAACATCTCTCGTCAGCTCCTCGATATAGAGCGGAACGCCGTCTCCCTTCGCGGTAAGCTGGTCGAGGAGTGCTTGAGAAAGCTGAAGCGCTCCAGTCATCTGCTGGATGACGGACGTGGCTTCAGCAGGCGAGAGGGGGATCAGCGAAAGCGTCTCGATCTGCTCCAACCTGGTTCTTGAGGCCTCAAAATCGGGCCGAGCCGTGACCAACAGGAGCAGCGGTAGCTGCGCTGCAGAGGCTGACAACATCTCGATCAGCTCTAAGGTAGATGGATCGACCCAGTGTAAATCCTCGAAGATGAGCACTGTTGCGCTCTCCGCTCCGACTGGCCTGCTTGTCAGCCAGAGTAGGAGCGCGTCCAAAACCAAACTCCTTTGCCGTTCGGGACTGAGTTGGTTATCGGCCTCAAGTCTTCTCCCTGGTGGCGATAAGAAGGAGGCTAGGAGCGGCGTCACCAATGCGGGCGCCTGACCCAAATCGTGAAGCGAAGCATCGAGCCTCTGGAGTTTTTCTTCCTCTGACCGAGCTGTATTGAAGTCAAGCTCGCCTTGCATCAAATCAATAACGGGCCTGAAGGGGCTACTCGCTTGGTACGGGGAGCACTGGAGGTCGAGCCATTTTGCAGGCTCTCCGGCGACCTTCTCTGCGAAGGCGCGAAGGAGCCGCGATTTGCCTATACCTGCCTCGCCGCTGATGAGGATCGCACGTCCTTTTCCCGCGCGGGCCTGCTCCCAAGCCCTAAGAAGCCTATCGAGTTCCTCGGTGCGGCCGACCATTGTTGTTCTCGGGGGAACGGCTTGAAGGTGACTCCGAGCTCTGGTCGCCCCGTTCACACTGTAGACCTCGACAGCCTCTGAAACCTCTTCTAGCATGCGGCTGCCGCAGCCTTCCAAGTAGAAATATCCTTTTACAAGCGCCTGAACCGCGCCACTGATAAGAATCTCTCCCGGACGGGCCGACTCGTGCATAGCGCGCGCGAGGGTGGGCGCTAAACCGATAACTTCAGGCTCAGAACTTCTGCCGGTAATCACCACCGTTCCTGTGTGCACACCGAGTTTGACCCGCAAAGCAGAGGGCAGCGCCCTGAGAGCACCCACAAGCGCAATCGCAGCGTACACAGCTCGGCGGGGTGCATCCTCATAAGATGTTGGATAACCAAAGTAAGCCGTAAACGAAGCGCCTTGCTCAAGCGCCAGACTTCCACCGAAAGTACTGAGCGCCTGTTGCGTTTCTCGGTAAAAAACTTGTGTCATTTCTATAAGCTCTTCAGGATCAAGGTAAGCGCCAATCCCGGTCAAGGCGCCGCTTAACACGGTGACCTGTCGACGTTCGGCGACAACCTCAAACTGGTTTTGTACTGCCAGCGAAGGTTGAAGCCTGGGCTGCAGTTCTCCGCTCCGCACCTTTTCGAAGAGTTCTGTCGTTTCGGGGCTAGGGTCCAAGCCGAGTTCTTCAGACAAGACGCGGCAACAAACGAGGTACTGGGCAGTGGCTGCCGCGCGCTGCCCCTGCAGTGCAAGCACCAGCATCATCTGTCTGTGACTCTCTTCTCGCCATGGGTCGAGCTCCAGCAACTTAAGCAAGTTCCGATGGGCTAGACCAAGGTCGTCCTTCGCCAAACTGTCAAGCACGAGATTCTGAAGTACACCTAACGCCTGTTCCCGCAGCTGTTCTCGCGTGCTCATCAGCCAAGCCTCGAAGGTAGGAGCGTCCGGAATGTGGAAGCCTTCCAGAAAGTCTCCACGATAGAGCTCGATTGCTTCGAGAAACTTCTGCGAGTCTTCTCCAGACCTGATGGCGTCATGAAACCTGATGACGTCTAGTTCGAACGGAAGATCGTGGTTAAAGGCGATCGAATCGCGGTCTGCCCGGAAGTAATCGGGGAGTAGCCGGCGTAACCCACTGAGGCGAGCCCGCAGGCTTGTTCGCGCGTCCTCCTCGGCGAACTCGCCCCATAACAGTTCGGCCAGCGACTCGCGTGGCTGAAGACCTCGGTTTAGCACCAGGTAGCAAAGTAGCGCCCGGCTCTTCGCGAACGGCACGTCAACAGCACGGCCGCCCAGGGAAATGCGGAATCCCCCAAAAAACTCTAGCTCGAGTCGACTCTCCATCTTTATCCCTTAAAAATAACGTGCTGGCGAGCAAATCACGAAAAAATCACGATGCGCCCGCTACCCTGCCGTCAGTATAGGTCACCCCGACCTGTACAAAAGAGAAAGGCTCAGGGTGCACATCAAAAATCAGCCTAGAAGCAACAGCTACCTATTACGTATATGGGAAGAGCAAGGCGCAGCGCCACCCTGGCGCTTCACCCTTGTCCACCTTGGGCGCGACAAACAGCTGGGCTTCGGCAGCTTCGCTGCACTCATTGCCTTTCTAGAAAAAGAGGTGAACTATTTGGCGTTTTCAGACTGTGCCTTACCCAAGCGAGACGAGGAGTACCCATCTTGACTGTCAACTTGTGCCCATCTGATCACTAGTTTAACCAAGCTGTAAGTGAACAACCCTATCTAACCGTAGGCTATCACTGCATGAAAGGACTCAACCGATGCAAGTTTCGACAATAAAAATGAGGTGGGCAGC
>JBMDWS010000163.1:0-27342 GCA_048594695.1 Truepera sp.
CTCGGGGTCCGTCTCGTGGCGATTCTCAACACCCACGCTCACGCCGATCACTTCGGCGGTAACGACTTCCTCGTGCGCGCCCTCGGCGTGCCCGTCTACGCACCCCCCTTCGAGGCCAGCATCATCGAGAGCCCCTACCTCGAGCCCGTTTACCTCTTTAATGGAGCCAAACCGCCGCCCGAACTCATGAGCAAGTGGCTCCTTGCCAAAGCGAGCCCCGTGGATCGGCGCCTCGCCCCAGGAACACTCGAGCTTGCAGGCGTGACGCTTGAACTCCTCGACACCTCCGGGCACGCCCATACGCACTACTCGGTCAGGGTAGGCAACCTGGTGCTCGCAGCCGACGCGGTCTTCGGGCAAAGCGTACTGGGCAAGTATCCACTCCCTTTCGGACAGGACGTTGGCGCGCAGATCGAAAGTGCGCGCAGGATCGCAGAGGCGGGCTCGAGCCTCGTCCTACCCGGGCACGGGGAACCAGGAGCGGATGTCGCGGCGCTGGTCGAAGCTAACCTTTTGGCCTTCGCCGCTGCCGCCGACGCTGTAGAGACCGCTTGCACCAACGTAACAGCGGACAGCGTTCTCAAAGCGGTAGCCGACAGGCTAGGTCTCACCATGACCGACCTGCCTCGCTACTATCTCAACCGCTGCGTGGTAAGCGCCTACCTGAGCTATCTACGGGACAACGGCCGCGTCGAGGCGAGGCTGGCTGACAACGAGGTTCGCTGGGAACAAACGGGGTGAGCTCGTATCTATTCGGCTCAGGGAACCCGGTGGCAGCGACCGCCTCATCCCGGACCTGCAAAGCCTGGCTGCGGGCACCTCCGCCCCTCCCCTGAGATGGTTTCGCGTCAGCTGCCTTACGGTAACGCTCGAGCCTTTGCGGTTTACTTGGGGTCATGGAATGGGAATTGCCTGTTATTGCCTTACGTACGGTGGTGGTTCTGCCTCGGACGCTTGAAAACGTCGATGTAGGCCGCCCCAAATCCAAACGCGCACTCGAAGAGGCCCAAGCCTCGGACAACCGCGTGCTCCTTCTCGCCCAGCGCGAACCCCGCGTAGACGACCCGACCGGCGATGATCTATTTGCCGTCGGCACTTTAGGCATCATCAAGCAGGTCATCCGCCTGCCCGACGACACCCTACAGGTGCTCGTCGAGGGCAAAGAGCGCGCCCGCGTTCAGAACTTCATCCCCGGCGCAACCCTTCGCGCCCACGTCGAAACCCTGCCCGAAACCACCAGCGGCGATGAAGCCAAGACCAAGGCGCTGCTCGACCAGGTCAAGTCCGCTTTCGGCGACTACACGCAGCAGAACAAGAATCTGCGCCTCGATTCGTTTCATCTCGAGAATCTCCGCTCGCTCAAAGAGGCCGGGGCGCTCGCCGACGTGGTCGCCAAGTACAGCACCTGGGAAGTCGCCGACAAGCAGCAGGTTCTGGAAGAGGCAGACGCCAGCAAGCGTCTCGAGCTGGTTTATGGACTCCTCTCCCGCGACCTCGACCGCTTTGACACCGAAAAGCAGATTTCGGCGCGGGTCAAGCAGCAGATGGACGCCAATCAGCGCGAATACTACCTGCGCGAGCAGATGAAGGCCATCCAGAAAGAACTCGGCGGCGGCGAGGAAACGCTTTCCGAGATCGAAGACCTCAAGAAACGCGTATCCGACAAGAAGATGCCCGAGGAAGCTGAAAAGCGGGCGCTTAAGGAGATCGAACGGCTCGAGAAAATGCCCGGCGGTTCCCCCGAAGCAACCGTCGTCCGCACGTACCTGGACACCATTCTCGATCTGCCCTGGTCCGAAGCCGACGAAGAACACCTCGATATCGCCCACACCGAAAAAGTCTTGAACGACGATCACTACGCCCTCGAGGAGCCCAAGGAGCGCATTCTCGAATTTTTGGCTGTCCGACAACTTACCAAAGACCTCGAGGAGGCTGAATACCGAGCGCCTATCCTCTGCCTCGTCGGGCCGCCCGGCGTCGGCAAGACGAGCCTTGGCAAATCCATCGCGAGCTCGCTCAACCGCGCCTTCGTCCGCATGAGTCTCGGCGGGGTTCGGGACGAAGCCGAGATTCGGGGTCACCGCCGCACCTACATCGGCTCGCTACCGGGACGCATCATCCAGGGCATGAAAACGGCGGGCAAGGTCAACCCGATCTTCCTGCTCGACGAGATCGACAAGATGACCGCCGACTTCCGCGGCGACCCCTCTTCGGCTCTTCTCGAGGTGCTCGATCCCGAGCAGAACAATACCTTCGCCGACCACTACCTGGAGATCCCCTACGACCTCTCCAAGGTCATGTTTGTCACCACCGCCAACTCGCTCTCGACCATCCCGCAGCCGCTTTTGGACCGCATGGAAGTTATCCAGATTCCTGGCTACACCCTCGACGAGAAGCTAGAGATCGCCAAGCGCTACCGCGTGCCGCGCCAGCTCAAGGCGCACGGCTTGGATGGCAAGCTGACCCTCACCGACAGCGCCATTCGCCGCACCATCACCGAGTACACCCGCGAGGCGGGCGTACGTAACCTCGACCGGACGCTCGCCAAACTCGCGCGCAAGTCGGCCAAGGAATATCTCGACACGCCCTGGGAGGGCACCCGTACGCTCGACGAGAAGGCCGTGCGGCAGCTTCTTGGCGTACCGCCCTTTCGCGACGAACGCGCCGAGCGCCAGCCACAGATCGGTGTGGCGCACGGGCTCGCCTATACCTCGGTCGGCGGCGTCACGCTCGACATCGAGGCCATCAGCACACCGGGTAAAGGCAACGTCACCCTCACCGGGCAGCTCGGAGACGTCATGAAAGAGTCGGCGCAGGCTGGGATCGCCTACTTGCGGACGCGCACCACCGACTACAACATTCCCAGCGATTTCTATGAAAAGCGCGACCTGCATGTTCATGTTCTGGAGGGCGCGACGCCCAAGGACGGCCCCTCGGCAGGGATTGCCATGGCAACAGCGGTCGTGTCGGCGCTGACCGGGCAACCTGCACGCGGCGACGTCGCCATGACCGGCGAGATTACGCTGCGCGGACGGGTGCTGCCTATCGGCGGCGTCAAGGAAAAGCTGCTCGCCGCGCATCAGGCCGGGATCAAGCACGTCATCATCCCGGCGGCTAACGAAGCGAACCTCGAGGATGTGCCGGACACCATCCTGAACGACCTGACGGTCACGGCCGTCAAGGATTTCAGCGAGGTAATCAAGCTCATGCTTCAGGAAGGAACCGCCGAGGACGCGTTCATTCCGCAGAGCGAAACCGACACCACCGCGCCCTCAGCCCAGCTCTAGGACCACGCGGTAACCTGAGAACCCCGGCTGCTTAGCCGGGGTTTTTTCTGGCAACTCATTGGCCAACGCTCAGACCCATCATCCAGACCCGTCTCTCAGAGACCCGCATCATCTGACCTGAAGCTTCTAATGAGAAGCGGCTAGTCTTGGAGTATGCAACCGCCACGCTCTCTACCCCTTTTGGCCCTCGCTATGCTTGCGGGCTGTTCTTTCGCCCCCATCCGCGTCGCTGTTCCGGACGTCGAGATCCCCGGCAATAGCAGTGGTGGGCTCATCTGCTACACACCAACCCCGGTCACAGAATCTATTTCGCTTGGGTTTAGCCACGCAGACTTTCGCGCGACCGCCATCTACAGCTCAGCCGAAAACAATCCCGCGACAGTCGTCGTTTACGGTAGGACCAGCGCGCCCGAGACCCCTTGCGTCTTTCCCTCGGACGCAGATCAGCCCCTCTCGAGCCCCATTGCCCTCATCCCCGACACACCCACCGTGGTCCTGGTTGGCGGCTCCGAATACAGTAGCGCGCTTGCCGACCTCATCACCGCTGACAGCTACTATTTCGGTGCGTCTCTAGCCGGGGGCGTCCTCGCGAGCACCGAGGAGCGAATTGTCCTGACAGGCGGCGAGGTCAGCGTCTACTACTAGAGGCAGCTCGAGGGGCCGCCTGCCTTTATGGGTCGAGTCGCCCCTCAGAACTTCCAGACGAACGGTGCAATAAGAACGCACACCACCGCCATGATCAAGTCGAGTGGAATCCCGAGCTTCAGGTAGTCGGAGAACTTGTAGCCACCCGGCCCGTAAACCATCAGGTTGGTCTGGTAGCCGATCGGCGTAGCAAACCCGAACGACGCTGCCACCATCGTGCAGGCGATAAACGGCATGAAGCTGACGTCGAGGCTGCTGGCGGTCGCCAGCGCAATCGGGAACATCAGCACGGCCGAGCCGTTATTCGAGAGAATTTCGGTGAACACCATCGTGATGAGGTAGATGACAGCCAAGCTAGCCCAAGGATTACCGCCCACGAAGCCTACGAGGGTCTGGGCGATCGCAGCCGCTGCGCCCGTGACTTCCATGGCCTTGCCCAGTCCAAAGGACGCAGCGATGACGATGAGAACCTGCCAGTCCACACTGCTGCGCGCCAGGGCGCCCGTCACACAGCGCGTGACCAGCATGAGACCCGCCGCCAGAAGGGCACCCTCGAGCATGGTGAGCCAGCCCAGCGTCACGACCGTAATCATGCTGACCAGAATGCCAAGGGCTAGAAGCGCCCGGTCGTGCCGGGGAGGCCTCGAGTCGCCTACCGGACTGACCAGATAGAAGTCCCGGGAGTTGCGCTGCCGCGAGACGAATCCTTCGCGGGCCTCGAGGAGCAGCATGTCCCCCGGCTGCAACACGATGTCGCCGATCTTTTTCATGATGCGTCGCCCCCCCCGCGCCACGGCCAGCACGACGGCGTTATAAACCGAGCGGAACTCTCCCGAGCGGATGCTCTGCCCGACTAGCCGGTTCGAATCCGATACCACGGCCTCGATCAGCAGGCGGTCCGAGCGTGGTCCGTCCAGCTTGAAGACTTGATTGGTCGCAGGCAGGAGGCCGCGAATACGCCGCAACTCGACCAGCGAATCGACGACTCCGACAAACACAAGCTGATCGTCCGCCTGCAGGATCGTCTCCGGCCCTACCGCCGAGATGACCCGACCCTGACGCTCGATCTCGGCCAGGTAAAGGTTCGAGAGGTTGCGCAGACCCGCGTCCTCAATAGAGCGCCCGACCATCGGTCCATTCGGGTCTAGGATCATCTCGATGGTGTATTCGCGGGGGTCGTCGGTCTGGCTAAGAGCCGCCTGACGGTCCGGCAGGAGCCAACGGCTCGTCAGCAAGATAAACGTGATCCCAGCGAGGGTGCAAGGAATCCCCAGCCAGGCAATCTCGAAAAAGCCCATACGGGTGTTCGTCTGCGAGATCAGGAGCCCGTTGACGATAAGGTTGGTGCTCGTGCCGATGAGCGAAATGGTTCCACCCATGATGGCGCTGTAAGACAGCGGAATCATGAATTTTGAGATGGGGAACTTCTGACGCTTGGCCCAGTCGGAAACAGCCGGGATCATCATGGCGACCAGCGGCGTGTTGTTGAGGAAGGTGCTGAGCGCTGCGACCGGCGCCATCAGGCGCACCTGTCCCACGAAAAGGGATTTCGGACGTCCGAAGAGATGACGGCTGATAAAGTCCACACCACCCGTTTCGCGCAGGCCCGCAACGATCACATACATGATGCCAACCGTGATCATTCCCTCGTTGGCCATACCGGCGAACGCGTCCTCCGGCGAAAGAACACCCGCCAGAAGCAGCATCGTGACGCCCGAAACCATGACGATGTCCGGCGCGTAGCGTGTAAACATCAGAAGCAAAATATCAAAGACAATAACGCCGACCGTAAACCAGGCTTCCCAACTCATAACGCGATAGACCCCTTAGAGTTTGTTTCGAATGCCAGAAAATCGAGCGGGAGACTGGAGTTTAGGCCCAGCCCGCCGAGACAGGCCATCCTAACAGACCCCACCGGGCTCGAGACCGCGGCGTTCACAACGGCTTGCGCAAAGCCTAGATCAGGCAGCGCACGACCTCGACACCGTTACGGGCCAGCTGAAAAAGAAACAGCAGATGATAGAGGTCGCCCGGATGATCGGGAGCGTCCCAAGTCTGCACGCAGCACTCAGGGACAATGACCCGCTGCCTGAGGCCCTCCGCCAAATTGCGGACTTGTATATGGAGAGCCAGTGTGTAAAGACATAGGTCTGTAACGTCACCGACAGCAATAATCGTATGCACGTCCTGTGCTCTCAGCCAGTCGTCGAATTCGTCGTTGGTATGGCTGGCGATACTATTTTTTTCAAAGTGGATATATGCGGGCCAAGCAGGCAGCGCCTGCAGTTCAGACACAGCCTCGGCCTCGAGGGTTCCCTCAATGCAGTGAGGTGGGTAAACCGTAAATTCCTGGGCATCGGCCGGGTGCACATCTTGAACGAAGGCGATCTGGGAGGGGGGAACACCAAGCTCTGCAAGTTTTTCCAGGAGAAGCACGATATTGGGAATGATGGCGGTGACGCGGTCGCTTGCCAGAGCGCCCACACGGGTGAAGCCCTCGAGCACGTCCACACTTACGAGCAGCGTACGAGCGGGCTCGAGTGTGTCGAGGGAGAGTGTTGGTAGACTTTCGTACCACTCGAGGAGCAGGTCGGCGTGCGCCGCCGCCTGCGTGTGCAGGGCTTTTGAATCGACGCTGCGAGTCGCTTGGGTCATGACAAGAGTCTACTTTACCTTTGCGACTTTAAACTCTGACAACTCTAAAAACGCATCAGGAACCGAGCGAGCGCCCGCGTGACCTGTCTCTCGGCCTCGACCCGGGGCACGCTCGGCAAACCGTCGCCCCGTTGCGGACCGTAACGACCGAAGAAACTGTGAACTGATCCCCTGATGACCTCGAGGCGGGTTCCTGCAGGCAGGCGGCTAAGACCGGCGCGAATCTCGGCTAGCGTCGCTAAACCGTCGCGTTCGGCTCCCAAAACCAGCGTCGGTACGTTTAGACCCCTGAGATCGTCTCCAGGAGCACTGTAGGATCCAAGCAGTACCAGACCCTGAAGCTCCCGTGCATGCGTGCGCGCGAAGCGCGCCGCCATCGCACCACCCAGGGAATGCCCGCCCAGCACCACGGGTTTACCCTGTGCCAGCGGCAGCAGCGCCGCAGCGCGATCTGGATCTGTAACTGCCAGGTCGAACGGAAAAACCGGAATGACGGTCCGAACGCCGAGAGGGGCGAGGGCCACGCCCAGCCAGACATAGGCCTGCGGGCGCACCAGGCCACCCGGATACAAGATAAAGAGTGTGCGAAACGCCTGACGGGGGCGAATATCGATATAGCCTCCGCGTGCGTCGACGTACGCTACCGTGCGCTCCGACACGGGAACCCCCGCGACCGCCGCGTCCTGCTCCGGGATGAGGGGCGGACGAATAAGAAGTGGAGACACACGCCCCGCGAAAAAGACGCCGACCAGGAGCAGTGCGAGCAGGGAAAACCGGACAAACCGCTTCACCCGGTCACCCTAACACGTCTCCCTCTGCGAGCTTCAGGCGCTTAGGGGCACCCAGCTCGTCGGCAACTCGACCTCGGCAGCGGTGCGGCCCAAACCGATAAACGCCGCGACCTCATCAGGTTTAAGGGGCTGCGCGAAAAGGTAGCCTTGACCGTAGTCACAACCGAGCGCGTTAAGCCGCGCGAGCTGCTCAGGGGTTTCGATCCCTTCCGCCACGACTTTGAGGCCCAGACCCTTGGCCATCAAGATGATGGTGCGGACGAGTTCGACGCTCGTAGCGCTTTCGGTCAGAGAATCCACGAACGACCGGTCGATCTTGAGGGTCGTCACCGGAAGGTACTGAAGGTAGGAGAGGGACGAATAGCCCGTGCCGAAGTCGTCGATATAGAGCTGCACCCCGAGTGCCCGGATAGCCTCGAGGTTGGTCCGAATCGTCTCCGTTTCGTGCATGAAGACGCGCTCGGTCAGCTCGAGCCGCAGTGTTGTCGCAGGCAAACCCGTTTCTAAAAGCACCGCTGCGACCTTTTCGGCAAAGTCGACCTGACCAAAACTCTGGCTCGAGACGTTGACGCTCACGAAAAGCGACTGCGCCGTACCCCGCTCGAGCTGCCATTGACGCACCTGTCGGCACGCCTCACGCAACACGGACGCGTCGACCGCGACGATCATGCCCGTTTCCTCGGCTGCGGGGATAAAGTCCGAGAGCGGGACCGCGCCGAGCTTGGTATGGTGCCAGCGTACGAGCGCTTCAAAACCGGCGGGTTCGGACGCAGCGAAAGCCATGATGGGCTGATACACCACCTCGAAGCCCCCATCCCGGATCGCCTCGCGCAGGCCGTCCTCGAGCGCGAGCTGATCGAGAAGGCGCTGGCGCAGGGCCGGGGTAAACGTCTGATAGCCGGCCCTACCCTGCTCCTTGGCGTGGTACATGGCGATGTCGGCGTCGCGGATAATCTCTACCGCGTGGCCATACCCGGCGCTGCTCGAGACGATCCCGATACTTGCCGAAATACTGAGCGAATGCCCGAGAACGTTGAGGGGTTGAAGAAAAGCTTGGCGGATACACTCGGCGGCGCGCTCAGCGCCGTCTGGTCCCTCGAGGTCAGTCAGCAGGATGGTGAACTCGTCCCCGCCGAGGCGCGCGACGGTATCGCTCGTACGCACGCAGTTTTGCAGGCGCGCCCCGATCGCCACGAGGAGTGCGTCCCCGACACTGTGGCCCAAGGTGTCGTTGACCGTTTTGAACTTGTCGAAATCGAGAAATAAGACCGCGAAGGTGTGCGCGGGGTTGCGTTTTTCACGTTCCATGACCTGCGTCAGGCGGTCACCAAAAAGCATCCGGTTGGGCAGTTTGGTGAGCGCGTCGTAAAGGGCGCTACGCTCGAGCTCCTCTTCGATGCGCTTGCGCTCGCTCACGTCGCGGGAACTGCTGACGAGATGCACGGGACGCCCAGCCTCGTCCCCAAGCACACGAAAGCTCGTCTCGACCCAGAGGTAGTGCCCCTCTTTGTGCCGCAGTCGGTAAGTGAGCGTTTCAGGCCAAGCGCTGCCCGCGAGGCTGCGGCGGTCAAGCAGATAGCGGTCGGCCGGGTGAACCAGACGGCGCGGGTTACGCCGGACAAGCTCTTCGGGTGTGTAGCCGAGCAGCGAGACGCTCGAGGGGCTCACGTAGGCAAAAAGCCCGTCGGCCCCGTGCAGGCACACGAGGTCGCTCATACTCTCGGTGATAAGACGAAAGCCTGCCTCGCTCTGCTGCAGGGCGTCGTACTCGCGTTTACTGCGCTCGATAAAGGCCTGGGTCAGGTCGTGCAGGGCGTAGGTAAACGCGCCGATGGAGTCCGTGGCTTCTATACCTGCGAGTTTCGGTAGGTCGAGCGATAACGTCAGTCCATCGTCGTGCCGCAGGCGGTGCAGGTGCCGCGTCACGCGGTTGAGCGCCCGGGCCGATAGTGCGCGGCTCAAGTAGGCGTTGACCGCACCGACCAGCACGCCCGCACAGACACAGAGCACAATGAAAGCTGGCGTCAGCGCCTCGCGGGTGCCGAGCAGCGCCCACGCGATGAGAGGGAAAACGAAGCCGACAATCATACCGAAGCCGATCATCGCTATACCTAGCGTCTGGAAGATCCGGTTCTTGGTGGCGACCATACACGTTACGATAAAGCGTTTAATGTCACAGGATACTTACTCAGCCTCATTACGTTGGATCGGCAGTGCCTACGGGGACGTCGGCGACTCTACCCCTGCACCCAGAGCTGTTCGGATACGGCGACTAAGGTGCACCCCTGAACCTCATACCTACACTACCCCTGCCGGATATGCTGTCCCATGCTTCCCGAAAAGGTCACGGCGTCTGCACTTCCCTACCTCCGCTACGTTCCCGAGGGGCAGGACTATCCTCTTCTACTCTTTTTGCACGGCTCGGGCGAGCGCGGCGGCGACCTCGAGCATGTCGGGAATCACGGTCTGCCGGAAATCCTGCCGCATCTCCCGGAAAAAACTCTTGTTCTCGCCCCACAGTGTCCTGAAGGTTTGCGCTGGACCGATCATCTGCCCCATCTGAGCGCATTGCTCGACGAGACGGTCACACGCTACCCGGTAGACCCGTCGCGTATCTACCTCACCGGGCTCAGCATGGGGGGGCAGGGGACGTGGCACCTGGCAGCAGCACAGCCTGAGCGGTTTGCGGCAGCAGTTCCGATCTGTGGACGCAGCAACCCGAGCGCCGCCTCGCGCCTCAAAGACCTGCCGCTCTGGGTGTTTCACGGAGACGACGACGACGTTGTGCCTTTAAGCGAGTCCGAAAAGATGGTGGCGGCCTTGCGGGCAGTCGAGAGTGAGGTCAAACTGACAGTCTTTCCGGGGGTTGGACACGATAGCTGGGCCCTGGCCTACACCATGTCGGACATGTACAGCTGGCTTTTCAGTCAGGTTAAACGGTAGTCGAAGTGCCCTCTTCGACTGCCGGGACATAACAGCTCAGGACAATCCCGCGTCCCGAAAGGCTGTACGCGCCCAACCCGGCAGGCAACACGCACGACGTTCCCTGAATCAGGGTCAGTGTGTCCTCACCGGCCTGCACGGTCAGCTCGCCTGAGAGCGCCGTCAGGAGTTCAGCGCTTTTCGGGGTCGTCGTCTCCTCCAGGCGGCCGTCTACGTCCCAGTGTTCCATAACAAAAAACTCGGTCCTGACAAGCTCCTGTTTGCCCTTACCGAGCGGGCGCGGCGTCACGCGGGCATATTCGCCAGGGGTGAGATTGGCAACCTCGAGTGCACGCTCGATATGCAGATCCCGGAGGTTACCTTGACTGTCGCGCCGCCCGTAATCGTAGAGGCGGTAGGTCAGGTCGGAGGTCTGCTGAATCTCAAACAGAAAAATACCGCTCCCTGTCGCATGAACCGTACCCGACGGATTGTAGATGACGTCGCCAGCGCGAACGGGCACGAAGTTGAGGTGGGGCTCGAGGCGGCCTTCGACAGCTGCCTGGCGAACCTCGTCGGGTGTCATGGCGTCCTTGAAGCCCCAGATGATTGTCGCGCCCGGCGCCGCGTCCAGAATGAGCCAGGCTTCGGCCTTACCCCGAAAACCACTCTCGGCCTCGTGCTGCAGGGCGTAGGCGTCGCCTGGGTGAACCTGAATGGAGAGGTCCTGCGCCGCGTCGATGAATTTGGCCAGCAGCGGAAATGCCGCGCCGTAGCGCTCGAAGGCGACAGTGCCAATGAGGTCCGGGCCAAGCTCTGTGGCGACCTCGTCCAGCGTCCGACCCTGAAAGGTGCCGTTTAGGACGCGGTTCTCGCCGTAAATCTGCCACGATTCGCCGAGCGGCTCGTGACCCCTGGGCCAGGACACCCCGAGAAACGACGCGAGCCGCTCCCCGCCCCAGAGTCGGGGGCTGAGAAAACGGTCAAGCTCGAGGGGATAGCAGCGTGGCGCAGGTGAGTTCGTCATAACGCTAGCTTAGCCCGAAGCGGGCGCGCAGGTTTTTTCTACAGTGACGATTTTGCACCGGGTCCCCATTCGCGTTTCGAAGCGCGCCTCCTTGTAACTGCCGTGAATTCACGCATGAAACCGTCTCCGGAGCATCCTTATGAGTGTTGCAGGAGCGAAAACACAGAACCAGCCACCAGAACTAATCAGAGGTAACGCAGCCAAGTGACAGCGAAAGCGTGCACCTGCAGGAGGTTAGTCGTTTGCAGGTTGCGTCTTGCCCGCGAGGTACCAGGGCCGCGTCAGGGTCGGAGCCAGAGATACCAGCCCCGCACGAAGGGTTACCGGCACCAGAACACCCCCCTCGAGCCGTACCCGGGGCGACACCGGCGGCTCGGCCAGGACGAAGCCGTAGCGCCCCTCCGCGTCCGTGCGGGCGGTCGCCACGACCTGTTCACCCGAAAGCAACTCGACCGTTTGCGCGCTCACCGCCGCCTCTCCATCGGCCTCGACCTGACCAGTCAGGGCCGTGATCGGTGGGGGTCGACCAAAAGCCTCGGCCTCGGCAAAAGGCCCACCGGGCGCAGTCAGTCGCGCGGCCAGCGCAGCGAGCGCCGTTTGGGCGTCCTCCTCACCCCGTGCAACAGCCTCGCTCGGGGTCCGGTAGGAGTAACCCGACCAGCCCGCGAGTCCGGGGCTCGAGAGCACCACGGCGAGTTGCGCCGCCGTCTCGTCCGGATCGTTGCGGTAGATTCCGGCGGCAATAGCGGTCGCGGCGCGGGGGCCAAGCCCCGGCGCGAAGCGGCTCCAGTCGTCGAACCAGGTGGCCTCGGTGGCGTTGCCGTTTTGCTTGTAGTTCATTGGCAGGTTGAGGTCCAGAAACCCCGCCGAGAGCCAGCCCGCCCAGTCCTGCAACACGAGTCGGTAAGCCGGACTCTCGCGAAAGTCCCTGGGCGGTGCACCGTAGACGATAGTGGCAGCGCCGACCCAGAGGTCCGAGCGTGCCCGCTTGGCAGCCAGATAGAGGCGGCGCTCGAGCAGCGTTATCTGCCCGCGTCGCCACGCCGTCCAGACGGGATCGGTCGGATGCGGCAACCCTTCATGGCCCGTTTCAGCGGCGAAGCGCTGGAGGCTCGTGGCGTTATAGCCCCAACTTGGCGCGTCCCTAAGGTTGAAGTCGGGGTAGCGCAGGCGGTCGAACACAACGCCGTCGATATCGTAGTTTTGCACCAAGCTGACAATAGCGTCCGTCAGGTAATCCGCGACTGCGGGTACACCCGGGTCGAGATAGACGTCTTTCTCGGGTCGCACCACCCCGTCGTAGCGCATCGTCAGCCAAGAGTCCGGCGCGTCCGCGCCTGGGCCGTGGAGATTATAGGCGTGCTGCGGGTCAGCAGGCGCGACGTCGCTCCCCCAGAGGGCGAGGGTCACGACCCACGCGTGTACCTGCAAGCCAGCCTCGTGGGCACGCGTCACGAGTTGAGCGAGCGGGTCGAAGTTCGCCTCTAGTACCGGATCGTCTACGACAGGCAGCGTGCTCTGCAGGCAGTAGCAATCCCCGCGCCGCACGACCTGAACGAACAGGGTATTGAGGTTGAGCGCTCGAGCGTCGGCGATAAGGGTGCTGATCTCGTCTTCGGTCTTGAACCCCGCGCCGTAGGCGTCCACCCAAAGCCCCCGCAGCGTGCCGGTCTGGGCCGGGGGGAGCCATACTTGCGCGTACGTCAGAGGGAGCGAAAGAAGTGCACATAGAAAGATAAGGGCGCGCATCGGCACGTTACTCTATCACGCGCCGAACTCACGCCCAATGCGTCAGTCACGGTCCCGCAGGCTAAGCTTGGATCATGCGCCTTACCTTTACCGACGAGCCCCTGGAGCAGATCATCCGCGCCCTGCAAGGCGCGCTTGAAACGCTCGCGCCGGGCTCGGTCGTACAGGTTTCGGTGCTCGACCCCGATCTGGGGCCAGGGCTCTACGCCGGGGAGGCACACGTTATTGCCGGGGTGCGCTACCGTCACCGCCCGCTTCAGAGCTGGCTCGACCTCGCGGAGCGCCTCGGCTGCCGCCTGCACACGCCGCAACGTGAAGGGGTATTCATGACTTTAGGCTTTTCCCGGCTCGAGGCGTCTTCCTGGCACGCGGAGCGGGCGAGCGGGACCGAAGCGTACGGCTCGGACTCGGACTTTAGCCGCATCAAAAAGCTCGAGGAACCGACCTTCTGGCTCGACTACACCGAAGCCTTGACGCGCGCGGGGCTTCGGGCAGGCGACCGTGTCCTGAGCCTTGGGATCGGGCGCGGTGATGAGTTGCTGCCTTTTTCTTCCGTCTACCCGGACACGCCCCTTACCTTTACAGGTGTAGATCACGCGGCGAGCGCCCTGGCAGTAGCCCGGGAACGCTTTCCCGAAGACAGTCACACGTTTGTCGAGGCCGACCTTGGCGCGCTCGGGGCGCTCGAGCTGGGCACCTTCGAACTGGTCCTCTCCCTGGCAACCTTCCAGAGTCCGGGGGTTCAGGGGCACACGCTCGTCCGCGAGGTCGTGCAGAGGCACATCTCGAAACGGAGCAGCCTCATCCTGGCCCTGCCGAACTGCCGCTATCAGGGCGGCACGGTCCTCTTCGGCGCACGCCTGAAAAACTTTGCCCGACCCGATCTCTCGCTTCTCGTCAAGGACCTCGCCTTCTACCGCAAATACCTGCAGCAGCATGGGTTTCGCGTAGCTCTGACTGGCAAGTACTACCTCTTTCTCACCGCAGTGAGAGGTTGATCCTTCGGGGTAAGGGCGGGGGGTGACGGCATTACATCTCGTTTGGGTAAAGGGTCACGCGAGTCGCCTCGAGCGCCGCACCGCTGCCCAGCCAATCCGCGTAGTCGGCTTCTGACACTTCACCCTCGACTGTCAGGCGCAAGTGATCCGAACCGGCCAGCAGGTCGATAAACGGGCGCTCTCCCCCGACCCAGTCGAAGGCAACCGGATTCTGCGCCCTGGCTTCTTGCAGCAGGGCCAGCGCGGCAACCAGCGGGTCGAACACCCTGGTCGGTCGCAGCCACACCCCCGTCACCTCGCGGCCTTCATATTTGGAGGCTTGTGGGATAAAGCGGGCTGGCTCAGCCTGTATACCGGACAGGCGGGCATTCAGCGCTGCCGCAAGCGCCACCCCGTCCAGCCACGGCGCACCGAGCAACTCGAAGGGTGCGTCGGTACCGCGCCCCTCACTCAGGTTGGTGCCCTCAAGAAACACTGTCAACGGGTACAGGCGTGCGCTCTCCAGCCGGGGCAGGTTGGGCGAGGGGGCACGCCACGGGAGGCCCGTCTCAGGCCACGGCTGACCGAAGAAGCCCTGCAGCGGCACGACCTGCAGCACGTCTTCGGCACCGTGATCCCGGGCGAGCAGCATTCCTAACTCCCCGAGAGTCATCCCGTGCACGAAGCGCACGTCGTGGTTCGAAACGAACGAACCGAACCCGACCCGCACCCCCGCACCGTAAGAGGCACGCCCCAGGGGATTCGGTCGGTCGAGCAGAACGAGGGGCAAGCCCACCTCGGCGCAGCGCTCGAGGCAGGCCCTAAGCGTCGCAACGTAGGTGTAGGCACGCACCCCCACGTCCTGCACATCGAACACGAGGGCGTCCAGGTCACGAAGGTGTATAGGCTCCGGTGCGCGGCGCTGCCCGTAGAGGCTGATTACAGGCAGTTCGCCGATATGCGCGTCCGCGACCTTCTCCCCCGCTGCCGCCGCACCAAAAAAACCATGCTCGGGACCAAAGAGGCGCAGTACCCTGACGCCGAGCGCCTGCAGCACCGACAGTGCGTGGTCGCCGCCGGGCACTCTCGAGGCAGCGTGCGCCACGAGCCCGACCCGTGCTCCACGCAACACGTCCGGGCACGCCGTCCGTAGATGCTCCAAGCCGATCACGACCCGGCTCATGGGAGAACGCGCCCCACACCTGTCAGTTCGGTCCAGAGACCAGCCCCGTACCCACCATCCCCGAAGTCGTCGAGGGTTACGCACATATGGTGGGCGTTGGCGTGCAAAAAGCGCCCGTTCGAGAGCGCGATCCCAACGTGCCCGGGAAAAAAGATCAGATCGGCAGATTCTATGTCCTCGGGAGCAACCGCCGAGCCACACGCCGCCTGCTGGTCGGAATCGCGCGGGAGCATGACGCCGTGGGAGCGGTAGACGGTCTGGACGAGCCCCGAGCAGTCGAGCCCCCAGGCGCTGACGCCACCCCAAACGTAGGGCACCTCTAAAAAGCGGGAGGCGAAGGCGATGATGTTTTCCCTCGTCGGCGTCGGGGTGGCGGTGAGAGGCTCCAGCAGGCGCTGGCGCACGTAACCGGTTCCTTTACCCAGCGCGATCTGCGCCCAGCCCTCCGACGCTCTAAACGCGTGGAGCGGCGCACCGTACGCGAGGGGCAAGAGCCGGGGGGCCGATACACGCGGCGCGGCGTAGACGTGTGCCCGCAGGGCCATCAGCCGGTGCGTGGGCTCCGGCAGGTCCCCCAGCGCAGCCACGGGCACCCAGCCGTGGTAGCCGTCGCGCACCGTCGCCACCCGGATGAAACCAGCCTCCCCGTCGTAGGCGAGGACCCCCTCGCCGAAGCCGACCTCGGAGACCGTGGCGCTTTCGCTCGAGGCGCTCGCGTAGAGTGGGGTGCGCCCCCACACAACCTGACGCGGGACGGGCACCGGAAAGGTCACCCCAAGTCGCCTCCCAGTCGCCCGCGCGTAGCCCTCCAGTTTCGGGCGCAAGGCTGCGTCGGCGACGCCCTGCAGCGTGTGCTCCGTCTCTTTAAGCTCGCAAAACGTGACGCGTGGATCGATCTCGAAGGGAAGCGTAGTCAAGGCGTGACACCTCCTGTCCACGACCCGGCGACTACGGCGTGACGAGCACCCGTGACGTGAGGCAGCGTATTGGGCAAATCGTAATGCGCGTAATAACCGAGGACGGCGAAGCAGAGGGCCTCGCGGTCCCGCGCGCTCGCGCCGCGAAAGGCGAGGGCTTCGACCTCCACGCCTGTCTCCGCACCGCGAGCCGCGTTGAGCCGTACCCGCAGCGCGTCCATCAGGGTCGCGTTGTAGGCACCACCGCCCGCCACCACCACGCGCCGCAGGTCGCCCAAGGGCCTGTAGGCCCGCGCCACCGTTTCTGCTGTTAGCGCGGTGAGCGTCGCCAGCGCGTCGACCCCCGAAAGGCCAGCGAGCGCGTCCCGGCAAGCGGCGAGGCTGAAGACCTCGCGCCCGGTCGTTTTGGGGTAGGGCAGGGCGTAGTAGGGATGGGTCAGGAGTACACCAAGCACATCCTCGTGCACTTGCCCCCGAGCGGCTAGCGCGCCGCTGGCGTCGTACTCGAGCCCGAAGTAGTAGCTCGCCGCCTCATCGAGCAGGCAGTTGCCCGGCCCGGTATCAAAGGCCACCACTCCCGCCGGGTCGCCGTCGGCAGGCACATAGGTGAGGTTCGAGATGCCACCCAGATTATGGACCGCCATCGCCCTCCCCGGCTCGTGAAAGAGCTTCAGGTCGGCAAACGCCACGAGCGGCGCACCCTGTCCACCCGCTGCCATATCCGACTGCCGAAAACCGCTATATACGGGTCGTCCGACCCGCTCGGCGACACGGGCCGGTTCGCCGAGTTGCAGCGTGCTGCGCGTGTGCCAACCCCGCGCTGCGTCGGGGCGCGGGATGTGAAATACGGTCTGTCCCGAGAGGGCCACAAGATCGTACGATCCCAGGGTCTCGGCGAGGTCGGCGCAAAAGTCGCCGATTTCGGTGTGGAGCTGGGTGATCGTCGCTACGTCCGAAGTCGCCGGGTCGAGCGTGGCGAGAAGGCGCGCACGCAGGTCGGGTGGGTAAGCCCTCGAGGCGCGGTCTAGAACCTCCCACACGAGCCCTCCCTCGGTCAACTCGAGGCGCACCGCGAGCGCGTCGACACCGTCGCAGGAGGTCCCGGACATCAGGCCAAGAACACCGAGGGGAGGCTGCTGCATACTATTCATACCCTTTCATTCCTTCACCCCGCGCGTAAGGACCGACACGCAGCGGCAAGCGCCCGGTGGGTAGGCGGAGGCCCGTCAGGAGCGCGGCCCCGGCCCGCAGGTTCGCGTCACGGTAGCCGTAGAGCGCCACGTAAGCGTCGGGACGGATGGAGAAGTGCCGCAGGTCGGTCGGTCGTCCGAGCGTGACGACGACGAGCGGGGCGCTCAGGTTGCCGAGGTCGGCCTCGAGGCCCGCAAGTCCTGCCGGAAACGCACCCAATCCGTGATAGGAGGCCAGCACCACCACGTCGGCGGTCTGGGCCTTGGCGAGCGCCTCGAGGTGCTCGGCACGTGTTGGTTCATCGCTTATGAGAACGCTCCGGACGTTCCCTCGTAGGCTCTTGAGAAAACTGCCGAGGTGCGCCGCGTCACCGTACTCGTGGGGTTTCGGGGCCACCACCAGCACCGACGCGGACGCCTGAAGCGGCAGCACACCATCGTTCCAGAGAAGGGTCGCAGCCTGCGACGCGACCTGCTCGGCGAGGCGTGCATGCGCCCCAAAGTCGGGCGTAGGCACGTTCTGCACCCGGTATCGCTCAGCGAGCGCGGTAGTGCGGGCCACAGCTTCGCGCACCCGCGCACGGCTCAGACGACCCGACGCGACGGCCTCCCGCAGCGCCGCGTAGACCTCGCGCTGCACCGCAGGCGTGGCGACGAGCAGGAGCAGGTCCGCACCAGCCTGAACACTGCGAATTGCCGCCTCGCCGGGGCTGTAGGCGTCGCTGATGGCTCGCATGTTCATGGCGTCGGTGATGACGACGCCCCGAAAGTCCAGTTCATCGCGGAGCAGGTCCGTCAGGATCGGCCTCGAGAGGGTCGCCGGACTGTCATCCAGCGCAGGAAAAACGACGTGGGCACTCATCAGGGCCGGAATCCCTGCCGCGATGAGGCGCTTGAAGGGGGGCAGCTCGAGGCGCTCCAGCACCGCACGGCTGTGTTCCACACGGGGCAACGTGTCGTGCGAGTCCTGCGCCGTCGCACCGTGGCCCGGGAAATGCTTGCCGACTGCGGCGACACCGGCAGCCCCGAGCCCCTCGGCAAAAGCGCGGGCCAGCGCTGCGACCCGCTCGGGGTCGCTCCCGAACGAACGCGGCCCCACGATGGGATTATCCGGGCGGCTCGCCACGTCGGCCACAGGAGCAAAATCGAGGTTGAACCCGGCGTAAGCAAGCTCGTCCCCGAGCGCCCGCCCCACGCGGCGAGCGAGCACCTCCTGGTCGGCGGCTCCGAGCGCGAGGTTGCCCGGGAAAAGCGTCGCCCCGGAGGGCCGAAAGGACGATACGACGCCCCCCTCTTGGTCGATTCCCAGCAGGAGCGCGTACCCGGCGCTGCGCTGCAACGTGTGGTTGAGGGCGCGTACCTGGGTCATACTCGGAACGTTACTCGGGAAGTAGATGAAACCCGCCGGGTGCATAGTCGCGAGGGCCTCCAGTGGCGCGGTCGTCCCCTCGAAAGAGAGGAGCAGCAAGCGGCCCACATCCTGCGCCCGGGCGAGAGGAACACACAGCAGAAGGATTAAGAGGAGCCCGCGCATCAGGAGGCGGGCGCGCTGGCACCGAAAACCGCGTTGTAAAAGGCGACCCGCAGGGCGTGAATACCGCCACCCCCGTGACGCGAGGGGTGCACGCGGTTGGTCAGCAGCACACCGAAGCGGTCGCGTTCCGGGTCGATCCACAGGCTCGTGCCGGTGAAGCCGGTATGTCCGTAGGCGGAGGGGCTCGAGTGTATTCCGGCGCTCGAGCCCGGCCCTACCAGCTGCCAGCCGAGGCCACGCCGCACCCCGCCCTCCCCTATCGCATGTTCACGCGTCGCCTCATGCACCCAGTCCGCACTTGCAAAAGGTGCGTCCTGTCGCAGCCACGCCTGCGCGTAGCGGGCGAGGTCGTCAGCCGTTCCAAAGAGCCCCGCGTGCCCCGCGACTCCCTCCCAGACAAAGGCGTTCTCGTCGTGGACCTCACCCTCGAGAAGCCGACCGCGCCAGCCACAGTCCTCGGTCGCGGCCACGCTCTGCCCCGCAGACACGCCGTAGGCGGTCGCGCTCATGCCCAGGGGTCCGGTGACATGCCTCTCCACAAATGCGTCGAGCCGCATCCCGCTCACACGCTCGACGACAGCCCCCAGCAGCATGAAGCCGATATCGCTGTAAACGACTTGGTCCAGTCTTGGACTATCCGCAGGTTCTCCAGACAGGGCAAGAGGCGTTTGCAGGATGGCGCCAAGAGCCGTCAGGCGCGTACCGACCTCGGCAAACAGGGGCCGCCACGCGGGCAGACCCGAGGTGTGGGTCAGGAGCTGCCGCAACGTCGTCTCCCCGAGCGAAGGGCGCTGGAACCAGCCCGCCTGCGCGAAAAACCGTTGGAGCGGGTCGTCCAGGGCAACCTGCCCCGACGTCAGCAGCACCAGAACCGCAGGCAGCGTTCCGACGACCTTGCTGAGCGAGGCCAGATCGAAACGCGTCGCAGGGGTCACCGCTGGCCCCTCCAGGCGCGTGACGCCGTAAGCTCCCACGAGTACCCGCTCTTGGCTCGTCCCGATAACCGCGACAGCTGAGGGTACGTCGCGGCGCTGGGTTGCTGCCCCAAGCGTCGCGCGCGCCTCAGCGAGACCTTGAATCATGCAGAAGACCCTACCACAATCTGTACAAACTGGTATAAAACAGGTACATTAGCACCATGGTTTCTCGAGCGCTCCAACGCGCTGCGACCCGAGTCGCGGGCATGACCTTCCTGTCGTTTGGTACGGCATACGGCTACCGGCAAGGGTTCTGCACACCATGATCGCCATCGACAAGAGCCACCCGACGCCTGCGTACCTGCAACTCCAAGAACGCCTCAAGAGCGCCATTCTGGCGGGTATCATCGCGCCCGGTGAGGCGCTCCCGTCCGAACGCGAACTCGCGCAGTCGCTCGGCCTCTCGCGCATGACGGTGAGGCGGGCTCTCTCTGCACTGGTCAAGCAAAAGCTCGCCGAGAGACGACAGGGCTCGGGCACCTACGTGCTGCCGCAACGCCTCGAGCAGACCGTCGACCGGGTACTCGGGTTTGCCGAGGAGGCGAAGCTGCTCGGCTTCGAGCCCGGGAGCAAAATCCTCGAGATGCTCACGCTCCCCGCCGACAGTCAGGTCGCCGAGGCGTTGCAGCTCGAGCACGACACCCCCGTGCGCCGCATCACGCGCCTGCGCACCGCCGACGGCGCACCGCTGGCGCTGCAGCTCGCACACCTGCCCCCCCCCTACATCTCGCTCTCGGCGGACGCCCTCAACGCTAGCGGCAGCCTCTACCGGGCCCTGGCGGAACGCTACGACCTCATCCCGCGCCGCGCCAAGCAGACGGTCAGCGCGCGCATGCCCACTGCCCGCGAGCGCGAGGTGCTCGGTCTGACACGCGGGCTACCTGTCCTTGTTCTCGAGCGCACTACCTACGGGGACGGCGACGTACCCTTCGAATTCGTGCGCTGCGCCTACCGCAGCGACACCTATCAGCTGGCCCTCGAGCTGAACGCCCCTTGACCCGAATACCGGGAAATCACGGAGAACCCCATGGCCTCTGACCCCACCGTTTCGACCGAGGCCGCCCTAAGCCGCTACGCGGGCCTCGATACCTGGCCCCTCGGCAAGACGCTCGAGGCCATCGTGGCGAGTAACGCGGAAGCCGTGAGTGCCGTGAGGCGTGCGCTGCCGGGTCTTGAACGCGCCGCCGAAGGTCTTGAACGCGCACTCATGGCGGGCGGGCGGCTCATCTATATCGGGGCAGGCACCTCCGGACGCCTGAGCCTGCAGGACGCCGCCGAGTTGCCCCCGACCTTCGGCTTTACCCGCGCGCTCACCCTTCAGGCCGGGGGCGACGCTGCCAGCGCTCAGGCACTCGAGGGGGCCGAAGACGACGAAGGCGCGGCCCCCGACCGCTTACAGGCCCTAGGGCTCACCCCGGCAGACGCCGTCATCGGCCTCGCGGCGAGCGGCACCACGCCCTTTACCGTGGCGGGCGTCGCCTACGCCCGGGCGCAAGGAGCTTTTACCGTCGGGATTGCCAACAATCCGGACACGCCGCTGCTAGAGGCCGCCGAAGCCCCGGTGCTCCTCGCGACACCGCCCGAAGTGCTGGCTGGCTCGACCCGCCTGGCCGCCGGAACCGCGCAGAAAGTCGCCCTCAACGCCCTTTCGACGGCTGTCCTCATCCGTCTTGGCGGAGCCTACGACAACCTCATGGTTGGCATGAACCCACAGAATGCAAAGCTGCGTAAACGGGCCGTGTGGATCGTCGAGCAGGCCACGGGCTGCACGACGGAGGAGGCTGAAGCGGCGCTCCAGGCGGGCGGGGGCATCCGTGAAGCCATTGTCATGAGACTGACTGGCGTGGACGCCGCGACCGCTGGGGCCAGCTTGCAGCGGCACCATAACCGCATTCGGGAGAGTATCCATGACAAACTTTGAACGCGAGATCGCCGAACAACCCGACGTCCTCGAAAAACTCATCCGGGACAACCGTGTCGCGCACGTCGCCGCGCACCTGCGCGAACGTGCGCCGCGCACGATCATCACGCTCGCACGCGGTTCATCCGACAACGCCGTGACCTTTTTCAGCTACCTCGCGGCCCAGACGCTCGGCCTGCCCGTCGCCTCGCTGCCGCCCTCGCTGGTCACGGTCTACGGCGCGACCATGCAGGCCCGGGACACCCTCACCATCGGCGTGAGCCAGTCGGGCGAGAGCAGCGACGTGGTCGGCGGTTTAAACGCTCTTGGGGCAGCGGGCGCGGTCACGGTCGCCATCAGCAACGACCCGGCGAGCAGCCTCATGCAGGCTGCCGACTTCACCCTCGAGCAGAGCGCGGGCACCGAACGGGCGGTCGCCGCGAGCAAGACCTTCTCCTCACAGATGATGCTCCTGTCACTGCTCGTGGCCCACTGGAGCGAAGACGCCACGCTCCTGGGGGCACTCGAGGCCGTGCCGGGAGCCATGCGTGAGGTTTTGGGCGGCAGGCAGGACGCCCTGCACCGCGCCGCCCTGCGCCTCACGCACGCCGGCAGCATCTATGTGCTGGGCCGTGGCCTCTCGTATGGGCCTGCGCTCGAGACCGCCCTCAAACTCAAGGAAACCTGCTACCTGCACGCTGAAGCCTACTCCTCGGCAGAATTTCAGCACGGACCTATCGCCGCTGTCAGCCCCAGCCACCCGGTCCTGATGCTCGCCCTGGACGACGCCACCGAGCCCTCGAACCACGAAGCGGCAGACAAGCTGCGCGCCGCGAGCGCTGACCTGAGCGTCTTTAGCAGCAATCCTGTACTGCTCGGCGACGCACACGCGCCTGTGGAGCTGCCGCAAGGGCTTCACCCCGTCACGCAAGCCTTCGTGATGATCCTGGCGGGGCAACTGCTCGCGCTGCACCTCGCCACGGCCAAGGGGCTCAACCCGGACGCCCCTCGGCACCTCAATAAAGTCACCAAGACGATGTAGCCACTCAGGTTGCTCTAGGGCGTCATGATCTCGAGGTTACGCAGCATGATCTCCGAGTTCTGAGCCTGAAAAACGAGGTGCCCTGAGGTGAGCGCCGCGCCGCCGTACTGCGGGTTGGCGACGCGGTTGACAAGCGTGCCGTTGACCCGGTGTTCGATGGCATCCTCCCCGACGATCAGTTCGACCGTGTTCCAGCCCGTGGGGGTATCGGTCGTCATACTCTTCTTGAGGCGCGTGTAGGGTGCAGCAGTCGTGGTGTAGGCTTGTCCGTCCGGTTGGAATTGCACCGGGTTGGAACCGGGCGTGATGGTCGTGTCCACGCTGGTTTGATCGATCAACCAGAGGTCACCCGTGTCGCCCTCCTGAATCTGAAATTCCAGGGAGCGCGGCCAGATCTTGTCGGGTCCGTTCGCCAGGTAGAGCAGGCCGCCCCCACGTGGCGCGTCGGTCGTGTTAAAGCGCCTCTCGCCCCACATGTACTCGAAGCGCAGGCGAAAGGTGCTGTAGGTCGCTCGGCTCTTCAGGTAGCCTTGTCCGGACACCGCCGAATCGACGCCGAGAATATGCAACACGCCGTCCTCGAGTCTGAAAATACCCTGCGGGTCGCTGTCTGCACCCTCCGACTCGAGCCAGGTTTGCCAAGCAGACAGGTCCGAACCGGAAAAGAGTGGCTGCCACGACGCGGGATCAGGATCGGGCGTGGGATCGGGAACAGGGTCGATAACAGGGTCCGGTTCCTCGGTGGGTGTCTCCACCGTGTCCGCACTGCTACACGCAGCGAGAAGCCCCGACAGGAGCAGCAGGAGGAGAGCCGAACGTCGCATGGCTTGGGCTAGGTTCATGAGTCTAGCTTAGTCCAGCCGCTTGAGGCAGACTTGCGAACGGCTTGCAGTCCTGGACGCTTCAGACCTTGGTTGCCGCCAGCAGAGCGGCTTCATGAGCCAACGACACGACCGCGCCCCCGTCCTCCCGCACCCGAAAGTAGGCTTTCTGCTCGGGGCTCAGGTCGACGAGGAGGGTCTCGAGGTCACGCCTTGCGACAGGGGTCATCTCTGCCCGCCCGGTCCAGTCGGCAAAGGCTTTGTCCCGGTGCCAGCGCCAGAGGTGGACCGGGTCGAGACCCGCCTCGGCACACCACGCCAGCCACTGCGGCACGCTGTAGGCCTCGACATGACCAGGGTCACGACGCCGTTCGATCTCGTTCATGAGGCGCGCAGTCTCGGCGTCAAGCGGCGCGATGTTGTCTACAAGCAGGAACAGGCCGCCGGGCCTCAGCACTCTCGAGACTTCCCGCACGAAAGCTGTGGGGTCCGCGAAGTGATGCGCGGCGATGCGGCAGGTCAGAACGTCGAAGCTTGCATCCGCGAAGGGCAACGCCTCTGCGGGAGCGGCCACGAACGCCACGTTCGTCACACCCTGCTCGCGTAGCCACGCCTCGGCAACCTCGAGCATCGCCGGGGTCAGGTCGGTCGCGGTGACAAGTGCATCCGCCTGGGCAAAGGTCAGCGCCGTGTGCCCGGCCCCCGTCGCCACATCGAGAACGCTCGCTCCCTGGAGGTTCCCCCCCCGAAACGCCAGCGCCAGCCTCAGCATCTCCGCGAGATCATCGCCTCGTGCGTGAATGGGACTCGAGACGTACGCTGCGGCCGTACGCCCGAACTGCTCCCGCACACGCGCATGAATCGGTTCTTGTTCCTTGTCGTTCATGACGTAAAGCGTAGCGGGTCGCTAGGTGACATCTGCGCCTGCATTTCAGGCTGCTTTGCATGTGAGGTAACTCACAGTCTAAAGGATTCTGCGCTGACGATGGGAGAAATTCACGTGCCCCGGCCTCGACGTGCGCTTAAGATCACCGAATGAGACGATTTTTGCTGCTTTTGGTCGTGCTGTCAGGCTTCTCGGGTGCCGCTCAGGCACGCTTTTTTGTCGGGGCGGACCTTAGCGCGCTCATCAACGACGGCGCTGTCGTCCCGCTCGGCGGCGTGACCATCGGAACCTACAACCTCTTCGGCGACTTCGGGATTCGCGGCACGGCTCTCTCCGCGCCGACGGTTCCCTTTGTCGAGGGCTCGGTCGACGGGACCTACAGTTTTGGCGAGGGGGTCGTGTTCTACACGGGCGCAGGCCTCGGTTACAGCGGTTTTATCGACGGGGGCGCCGTGTCGCTCGCGGGCTTTACCGGGCTCGACTTCGACGCGAGCAGCGTGATCAGCCTGTTTGTCGAGATCCGGCCCATCCTCTACATCGGAGCAGGTGGCACGGTTCAACTGCGTTCGGGCATCAACTTTCATATCGGCGACGCACCGGGAGGCGACAGTGAAACGGCTGAGTGCTGCGTTCTTCCTTAGTCTGACGGCTGCCTGTGCCCCGGCGGCCATCCCACAAAAGACCTTTGTCGATTCTTACTACCAGGGCACGGTCAACGGTCAAGCCTCGAGCTTCGACGGGCGTTCCTGGGCCTACGAGACCAGCGACTACACCCTGCGCTACTGGCTCGGGACACACCCCGACAACGTCGCCCCGGCAAGCGTCAAGCTCGAGATAGGAACCAAAAATCCAGTAACCATCGGCTGGAACGAAAGCATCTACCATTACGCCGACGGCACCACCTCGCCGGTCACACACGAAGGCGTGCCCTACGGGTTCAGGCCAGCCGACACCGAACTCGCTGCCGGAAGCACCGTGAGGGACCGTGTGGTGCCTCAGAAGAACCTGATCTATAGCGGCGGCGCGGTCACAAACGCTTACTATCTCGTGCCGAGATCAGAATTTGGCACCACGACCATCGGTCTCGACCTTGTCCTTAACGGAGAAACCGTCGCCCTTCGCTTCGACGGTCTGCGCGACTGACGCGGCGTTCGGGCACAGCACCGTCCGCGCCGAGCAAACCTCAGCCCTCCAAGACTGGTTCAAAACTTGGAGGGCTGACGCCGTTTTAGTCCGTGGTACAAAGCTCGGGATTTTTGTCCTGAACAAATCTCGAGCCTGGGATAGCCCCGCCGAGGCTGCCCTTTAGACTAGAGCGTGCACGTACCCCCCGACACCCTGACCGCCGACCCCGACGTTTTGGCCCTTCTCTCGAGCGAACCATCCATGCGCCAGCTTATCGAAACCTTCGGCCCCTACGGCTGGCGGCTTGCCCGCCCTTTCCCGGCGCTGGTGCGGGCGGTCACGGCGCAGCTCATCTCGAGCGCAGCGGCCCGGGCGACGTTTGCCCGGCTCACTGAGGCAACGGAACTCGAGCCCGAGCGCATCCTGCGTCTCACCCCGGACGATTTTCTGGCGCTCGGTGTGCCGCGCCGCAAGGGCGAGTACCTGCAGGGGCTGGCCGCTCACGAACTCACGGGTGGTTTCGACGACCTGCACACGCTAAGCGACGCCGAGGTGACCGCACAGCTCACCGCGCTGCGGGGAGTCGGGGTCTGGACTGCCGAAATGCTGCTCATTTTCTCTCTCGGACGACCGGACATCTGGCCCCTCACCGATATCGGCGTGGTGCGGGCGCTGGAGCGCTACTACGGACTTTCGGATATCGCCGGGATGAGGGCGCTTGGAGAGCATTTTCGCCCGCACAGAAGCGCCGCCGTCTGGTACCTGTGGCGCTGGATCGAGGCCAACCGGGGGCAGCGCACCACAGACTGACCCATCCTGTTACCCCTCGAGCCGGGCCTCTCAAGCACCCATTGTTCCTTGTCCCGCAGACCCACGACCCGGCGCTTGTTACGGTAATCCCATGAACCTAAATGGCAAAACAGCCCTTATCACCGGTGGCAGCAAAGGGATCGGCTACGGCGTAGCCGAAGCGCTCGTCCGTGAAGGCGTCAATGTGACGATCACGGCCCGCAGTGAGGGGGACGTTAGGCAGGCGGAAGCGTCCCTCAACGCGCTCGGCTCCGGCAAGGCGCTAGGCCTGACCTGCAACGTCCGCGACTACAGCGAGCAGGAGCGCGCCGTCGCTCAGACGATCGAAACCTTCGGCGGGCTCGAGATCCTCGTCGCCAACGCCGGGGTCGGCTCGTTCGCACCCGTTTCCGAGCTGACGCTCGAAGCTTGGCAGGACATCATCGACACCAATCTGACGGGCGTCTTCTACAGCGTCAAGGCGTCTCTCGAGGCGCTCAAGAAGCAGGGCGGCTACATCTTTACGATGTCGTCCCTGGCCGGACGCAACCCGATGCCTGGGGGCTCCGCCTATAACGCCTCCAAATTTGGTCTCAACGGCTTTAGCGAAGCCATCATGCTCGACCTGCGCCAGGACGACATCAAGGTGTCGCAGATTATGCCGGGATCGGTCGCGACGCACTTTGGCAATCACACCCCGAGCGACGCCGACGCCTGGAAGATTCAGCCCGAAGACGTCGGCAAGATCATCGTCGATTTGCTGAAGATGCCGGAGCGCACCCTGCCGAGCCGCGTCGAGGTGAGGCCTTCCAAGCCGCCCAAGCGCTAGGCGCGCCCGATAGAATTGACGGGTGTATAGCCGCGTCAAACCCCTCCTCTTTCGCAGCGACCCCGAACGCATCCACGAACGGGTGATGGGCGGGCT
>JBMDWS010000164.1:0-4163 GCA_048594695.1 Truepera sp.
CTTACCGTTCTTGTACTGGTAGCCGTCGACGCGAATCGTATCGTTGACGGCTGTACCTGTACCCGAGTAGGTGACGCCCTGACCGACTTTGACGCTACGAAGGATCGTATTCAGGGAGGCCGTCGTCAGGTCGACCGTGTACGTGTCGGATGCCGGTTTAGCTTCATCGACGTAGACTTCGACCCGGGCGATGTTCCCGTTTGCTTCGCTGCTGTAGGGCTGATCGCCTCCCGAGGCAACGATATTGGACTGGGTCAGGAAACGCTTGAGCACCACAGGTTCACCTAAAACGTTACTGTCAACGGTGCTTTCGTTAGCATAGGAGTTATACATGGTGTTGGCGTCCCCGGCTGCTCCCAAAATACCGACGTAGTCGCCCTCGGCAAAACTCAGATCGGTCTCGATGATTTCACCACTGGGCACGCCTGTTTTGTAGAAGACCTGACCACCCGTGGCACTCGCAGGAAACTCGGGCGGCGGGCTGCTCAGCTTGAAAACCTCGACGTTTTGTAGGCTTTGGTCGGATTCGTTGGGAACGCGCAAACCTGTGATGCGAAAGTCCACCGGCGCCTGGAACCAGAAGCCCCTTGTGTCCCCCTCATAGGTATAGGAGTACGAGGGTAACGGCATCTGCTCAGACGCAGCGACTTGCAAGGTCGCCCCTGGGGGGGTGCCTTGGCTACAAGCCGCAAGGAACAGCAGGACTAAGGAAAGAAGAAGCAGGCGAAAACGCATGACGGTACATCCTTAAAGCGTGATTTTGGTTCACCGTCAAGCCCCCGCCATTGTCGTGTCCCAAATCATTAAAACAGAAGCGTCTGTATTCCGGAAGAGGATATCTACCTAGACCTCGCGTCAGACAAGTTCTAGACCCGTCGTGCCATGAACTTGAACCGTCGATGAGGGTTATGGTCGCACCCCGCCGACGCCTTTCTGCGCGAGTCGCGAGTGCAGGATCGGGTAGAGGCGTCCGGTGCCGTCATGCTCCGGGGGCCCTCTTATTACAAACTATATGTGTAGGTGGAAAAGGCGCACCCTGCAAGAAGCCGACCGCACTCGCCTTTGCAAGTTCCAGGTGCTCACACAAGCCGTAAATGTCCTCGGCCCACGTTTGAAAGGTTTTTGCGTCATGAGGGCTGGAGCGACCCAGGCCAGGTCGATCTACGGAGATCAGCCAGACGTCGAGATCGGTAAGCTCCTAAAATCCGAACCCCAGAGAGCCGCTCATCCCCGCGCCGGTGCAGAACAGGATAGGGATGCCCGTCGCTGGACCCCACTCATACCAAGCAAGTTGGCGGTGGTCAGCAACGGAAACGGTTCCCTGTCTCTCGGGCGTTTGGATCTTCATCACAGCGACTTTACACGAAAGCCAAGCGCGAAAGTACCGCTCCGGTCAGGCAAGGGTCGGCTTCCGGCGGTTGTGTGGCAGAGCTCTGCGGTGAGCAGCCGGGATCATCGGGGTCGCCTGCGGGGCGAGAGATATATGCCGTGCCGTAAAGCTAAGTGTCAACGCAAAAAGGCTCCTGGCAGTAGCTTGTTTCCTGAGAGGGAAGTTTGAGGAAGCCGTGTGCACTTATACTGCTACCGGCTTGACTTCCTCTGAACCTTTCAAGGTCGTTCTGTAGCTTCAGTGTCGCCAGAAACAACCCTTCATCGTCAAGGCGCGGCACGCCTCGGCGCAAATGCTCCAGTCTCCCGAGTTCTTGTTTTAGGCACCACAGGGCAAAACGAGTTTTCATGACGCTCAGGAGGTTGTGGGCTATCAGTATGATGCGTTTCAATTTCATACCGCTCATCTCTGCTGCAAGGGCCGGAGCAAGTGGGGTGCCCCCGGGACAGCTCCCGGCGACATGAGCGATAGGTCGAAACGGTCCCTAAGCTTTTTCCACCGGGTACTGGACCTCGGTCGTGGAGTCACTCCAGTCTTCCGTATCGTGCTTGAGGTAGATTTCGCGGAAGGGCCCGGCGATGCGGTAGCCATTCCCCTCGATCCATTGGAGGAGCGCAACATGCGTCTGCGTGAAGTCATTGAAGTCGCCGTGGTGAACCACCGACGCAACCAGCACTCCCAGCAACTCATAGACCTTGACCTTCTCCGAGCCGGACAATGGTCGGTCTATCGGCACGAGGGCTTCTGCGTCCTCGTCGGTGTGGGTGTCGGCAGAGGTGTGCCATAAGGCGAGGTGGGGGCCGCTTGGTTTCGCGCCCTGCTTGCTCACGAAACTAAACACCTCCATGAAAGCTGGGTTTAGGTATTCCGGCACCTGATCATTGGTGGGGATGGTTATCCGCCTTGAGCTGACCAGTATAGGCTCGACATTTTTAAGTATGACCTCGTATTCCGACATGGTATTCTCCTGTTCGATCTGTTTTAACCTCGCCTCGATTCGGGCTAGACGTTCGTGCTCGTCAAGCAACCGCTTCTCTACTTCGGCGCGTTTGAGTCTCAACATTCCGTGTAGCTGCTCAAGCGTCACGCCGTCTTGAAGGACGTCACGGATCTGCTCGAGCGAGAAGCCTAGATCTTTAAGCGACAGGATGCGGTTGAGACGAGGAAGTTGTCCGACGGAGTAGTAACGGTACCCCGTCATGGGGTCGACGGCGACGGGCTCGAGCAGGCCTAACTCGTCGTAGTGGCGTAGGGTCACGATGGACACTTGGCTAAGGCGGGCGAAATCTCCGATTCTGATCATGGTGAAGGTCCGTGCGCGCGGATACTTGGATTATCGGGTCTCGGGTTACCTGAGAGTCAAGCGCCCTCGAGCCTAAGCTGGCCTCAGCTCATGTAAATAGGTAGCAGCAGAGATCTTTTCTAAGCTTTGAGCCAAGGGTGAATTTAAAGACATTAAGGTCTGTGATGCAGCAATACTAAACGGTCATCTGCGGCGCTTATTAGTAGGTGCCAAAGCTAATTCTCGGACAGAGGACGGGGCGATAACCGCAAACACCTCCTGTTGCCCTATGCTCACGTGAGGTGTTTTCCAAAAGAAAGAGGCTCGACGTTACTGTCGGGCCTCTTGTGGTTGGGTGTTTTGGAGTAGTCGTTAGTTAAATCGGAACAGGGCGGTCTGGCGGCTACCGTCCCCCAGGTCGAGCACCAGCGTCTTGCACGACCCGGCGTAGCTCTTGGGCGTCTTCCAGTTGAACTGGTAGTAGCCATTCCCCAGATTCTGCAAGCTCGACGACCCTGCAGCGTACGCCTCGATGGCGTCGCTCGTCGTACCCGTCGAGCACGACAGGTTCGCGACGCTCAGTTGCACGTTCGTCAAGGTGGTGATGGGCGTGCCGTTAGCGTCCGTTACCCGCCACTTGAGAGGTATGGCTTGTCCGGCTTTGGCGACGTTCAGAGTCGGCAGGCTATCCACCGGGCTGGAGAAGCCAGAGAAGGCGTAGACAACCTTATAGGAGACGGTCGTCTCGGCGGTATTACCGACGGTGTCCCGTGTAGCGACACTAAACGATTTGGTTCCGACGGTAGCGGTGTCGATCGCAGCCCCATTAGCCACCGTGCCTGTGCACGAAGCGACGCCCGACTCGCTGTCGCTGCAGCTGTAGGACGCTGCGACGCTTTGGTTCAGCAGGTAGGTAGCGCCGTCCGTGGGCGAGCTGAGGGTGATGGTGGGGGCGGTCGTGTCGGCTGGCACGATGCTGAAGGTCTGAGTGACTTGCGCAGCTGGGTTGTAGGCACCGTTGCCCGTCTGATCGGCGGTGACGATGCACTCACCAGCAGCGATGAACGACACGACGCCATCAGCGATAGTGCAGGTGGTAGGGGTGCTGGTCCCGAAGGTGACGCTCAGTCCCGAAGTAGCCGTGGCGGTCGGGGTGTAGGAACCGCCTACTTTTGCGTCGGTGGGTGCGGTGCTGGTGAAGCTCAGGGTCTGGGATTGCTTGGTGTAGGAGATGGTGATTTGCGGTGTGCGGCTGTCATCAAGGGTAAGGGTGCCGCCGTCGGGGTCCAGGCTCGAGCCGCCCCCACCGCCCCCGCCCGTGGTTGAGCTATTGTCAACCCCAAAAACGTTGTTCCCGCCCCCACCGCCGCCGTAGAGACCGCCGCCGCCCCCACCGCCGCTGCTGTAAAACGCATTGTCGCCCCCCTGGCCGAGCGAGCCGCTGGCGCCGTTAGGGTTGCCCCCCGTACCGCCCGCGCTCGCGGTTCCCGC
>JBMDWS010000165.1:0-18933 GCA_048594695.1 Truepera sp.
TCAAAAAGGTGATCACAGCCTGCGTCTCGGCGCGGTCGGGGGCGAGTGCGTCGCCAAAGGTGCGCTGCATAAAGACGCCCATCATCTCCGGCGAGGCCGGACCGAGCAGGTAGGGCAGCGTAAACGAGCCGATGATGCCCAGAAAGTTGAGCGAAAAGGCAATTAAAACCGAGCGTGAGATAAGCGGCAGGATGATGCGGCGGAAAATCCGGAACCAGCTTGCGCCCACGTCGCGGGCGCTCTCCAACATCCCGTCCGGCACCTGCGCAAGACCTGCTGTCAGGATCAGCACGGTGAGCGGAATACTCTCCCAGACGAGCCCGATGACCGCGCCCGAGGGTTTGAGGTAGGGCGTCCGGTAGCCCTCGAAGCCGGTTGACAGCTCGAGCAGCGTCTCGAACAGGCCGTTCGGCCCGAGAAACCGGATGAGCGCGTAGGCCAGAATGATGCCCGGTACAAATAACGGGAACAGCGCCAGACCCTGAATCCACGACGTCGTCCAGTGCTGCGAAAAGCGCAAGTAGAGCGCGATGGGAAAGCAGATGGCAAAGAGCAGCGCGATGGTGACAAAGGTGACGATAAGGGTAAAGCCCAGGTTGCGGAGGCTTATCGGGTCGCTGAAGAAAGCCTGATAGTTCTGAAGGCTGAACTGCCGCACACCGTCGACGTCGGGCAGGAGGGTGCGAATAACCGAAAGAATTGCCGGATAGAGAATGAGGAGCACCATCAGCAAAAAGGGTGGGGCTACCATCAGATAAGCCCAGAGGTTGCTGCGCGGGCGCTTGAGCGGGGCTTTGGCGGCTACCATCTCAGCCCCAACACGAACCGGCGGGAAACCCCGCCGGAACGCGTGTTTAGAACGTACTTACTCGTCATCCGGGCTGAGGCCAGTGGCGACGTTGGTGTACCAGCCGTCGTTCATGGCAGCTTCCCAGTCGCCGCTGGGAAATACGGGCACTTCCTCGGCAATCACGTCGTTGAACTGCTGCTGCAGGTCTTCGGAGAGCAGGTCCCAGCGCACCGCCGGAAAGCCGCCGATCTCCTGAACGACGCTCGTCTGGATGTCTGGGGAGAGCAGGAATTCGGCGAGGGCCAGCGCGCCGTCTACGTGGGCCGCGTTGGTGGGAATAGTCGCCGCCGCGTAGCCGCCACTAAAGGGCAGATCCTCGAGCTGCACCAGTTTGATGGTGTCGGGAAGCGCGCCGACGCTGATGGCCTGAAGCGCCTGATCGGACCAGGCGGGCACCATCGAAACGGCCCCCTGTGCCAGGAGTTGCAGCGTGGGTGTGTTGCCCGCCGGGTAGGCGGCGTTGTCGTACAGAGACGGTGCGAGGTCGTTCAAGATCTTCCAGGCCCCGGCAAAATCCTCTTTGGCCTTAGCGGCGTCGAAGTTGTCGACGGTAAACAGGCTCGGGTCTTGCCCATTGGCTTCGTGGATCGCGCGCACCACGAAGTTGCGTCCCGAGCCGCCCCGGTCGGGGCGACCGTAGATGAATTGCCCGGGGTTGGCCTCGATCCAGGCGACCAGTTCATTCCAGGTATGCGGCACGTCGGCCTCGGCGACCTTGGTGCTGTCGTAGGCGAGAAGCACCTGCGAGCCCCGGTAGGGCAGGTTATAGGGCGTGAGCTTGGCGGCGTCCAGGATGTTGGCGTAGCTCGGGACGTTTTCGGCCGAGAACTCGGTCCACAGTCCAGCGTCGATAGCCCCCTCGGGCCGGAACGGATCCTGATTCTCGAACATGTCGACCTGTGGGTCGTCGCCCGTCGAGAGCGCCGCGAAGGCCCTGTCGGCGATGGGGTCGTTGCCCGCGCCGCCCCCGCCCGTAATCACCACATTGATGCGGTAGTCGGGGTTGGCCGCCTCGAAGGCCGGTGCGACAGTATTGGTCCACCAGTCGGAGATGTTGGTGTCCGAGTTGGTATAGACGTCCAGGGTTTCTTGGGCCTGAGCCGCTGTACCGAGCAGCGCGAAAAGGAGCAGTCCGACGAGCCTTGGTTTCATGGTGCGTCTCCTCAAGCTGATTTTTGAGTTACAGGGCTCGAGCATAGCACCAGGTCGCGCCGAGGGTACCGTTTGCCGCTGACCTCGGGCGTGCTGTGCTACAGCCGCAGACACCTTAAGTGCCGTCTGTCAGCGTGGGGTCAGGTGGAGGTTGGCTCGAGACTGCCCGCTTCGATAAGTGCCTCTACCGCCTCCCGCACGCCCTGGAGGGAGCTGTAGCGCGGCACGTAGCCCAGGAGCCGCCGCGCTTTATCGGTACTGCAACTCGGGCTCCGGGCAATATGCTCCCAGGTCGCTTGGGCATCTTCTTCGGTAACGGTTTCGCGCCACGCCTCGAAGGGTAGAAAGCTTAGCTGCGCTTCGTGGCCGAACCAGCTCGAGACGGCCTCGGCGTAGCCGCGCAACGTCAGGGCTGATGGAGAGACGACGTGAAAGCTCTCGCCCACTGCGCCCTGCCAGTGGGTCACGGCCCGCTCGAAGCCTTGTGCGACGTCGTCGGCATGGACGTGGTGGACGGTCTCGAGGCCGAAATTGGGCAAAGCCACCTCGTCCCCGTTCCCGAGTTTGCCGAAGACGTCCAGATTGAAGTTTCCGGCTGGGTTGAGCGGCACCCAGCCCGGCCCGACGATATGACCCGGATGCAGCACCGTGGCAGGAAAGCCGTGCTGCCGCGCCTCGCGCAAAAGTTCCGCTTCGATCTGCGCCTTGTTGATACCGTATTCGCCAAAGGGGCGTCTTGCTGCTACTTCGGTCGTCGGCACTTCCGTCCCGTGCCCATGCACCCAGATGGTGCCGCAGTGGAGAAAGTGCTGAACCTGGCCTCGTAGCGCCTCGACGAGTTGCCGATTGCTCTCTGGGGTAAAGCAGATGAGGTCGATGACGATGTCTGGCTCCAACGCCGCGATCTGCTCCCCAAAGGTGCCTTCCGCTTCTGCCGCCGCACGGTCGAGCGTGACTTGCTTGACCCTGCTCCAGGTTCCGTGCGCCTGATAGGGCTCCCTCTGCTGCCGACTTACCGAGGTAACATCTAGGCCGAGTTCGACAAGCCGAGGGACGAGATAGGTGCCGATATGGCCGGTGCCACCGAGAATAACTGTTTTCATAATCAGACAATTCTACCTGTGCCCGGCGGTCGCAGAGGTGTCGAGCCTGAAACCGGGTCCACGCATAACGTGGCAAAGCGAAACATTTTGTGGCGTTGCAGCCCACGCTGCTCGGGAGCGCCAAGAGTGCGCGGTGCAGCTAGCTTCTAGCCTGGCCTGCTGCCCTCTGCTCGAGATACGCCCTCAGACCCTCTAAGTCGTCGGAGTTAATAAGGTCTACACCAGCCTCTAGCAAGGTGTCCCAGACGGCTCGGCGCTCGGGGGTGTCCTCGTCCGGGGTGTTCCAGAAGCGGAGCTTTTGCCCGTGTATGTGCGCCTTGTGGACCATCTCGAGCAGCTTGCGCCGTTCGTTCGCAGGCATGATGCCTGCGCCCAACCAGCTAAAGTGCTTACGCCAGTTGTCGCTGATGATTGGCATAACGTTCGGATTTGTGTGAACACCGAGATCGGGCACGCGTCCGTCGAGCGCGGTGTTGCGCAGAGGAAACCTCTCGGTCAGATCGTACGGCAGGCGGTTTCCGGAGAGGATGATCGTGATGGGTTTGCCGTAGGTGTCGTCTGCTGTGAAGCTCGTCAGCATGTCTCCGTAGCGGCTTAGCGCCCGCTCGAGCACGGTGTGGGAAGCGCGGGCGGGCGTCTTGACGTCGAGAAAGAGCCAGAGCGAGGTGCCGTCTTCAAAGACGCGACCGCCGTTTTGCTGCACGCGCTGACGCAGGGGCTCCAGGTAGAGCGCTCGGAGCGTCCGCTGCGGCCTGAGCTGCTGCGGATCGTGAGCCACAAATGCGCACCCCAGCAAGCAATAGATGTCGGCTTCGATGAATGAGAAGCCAGCGGCCAGTGAACGTAGCAGAGGCGGCCTGAACTCGCAGTCGCGGTGGGCGTAGGCGTGGGGCAGTGGTTTTACAGGGTCCATCTGCGTCACATCTTAACGAATGCTCGTGCGAACCCGTTCTGGGCGGCAGGTGCTAGACTCTTAAGCGGACGTTTTGGGCGTCTGCATCGTACAAGGAGACTAGGTTAAGGAGTTTGTATGCGTGTAGCCATCGTCGGAGCCACCGGAGCAGTCGGGCAAGAATTTCTGGCCCTATTCACCGAGCGAAACTTTCCCTTTACGGAGCTTACGCTCTACGCGTCGGAACGTTCTGCCGGAAAAACGCTCACCTTCGGCGGCAAGACGTACACGCTCCGGGCGCTCCCCGAAGACGGTAATCTGGATGCCGACATCGTCTTTTCCTCGGCGGGCGGCAGCATCTCCAAAACGCACGCATGGCGCTGGGCCGAGCACGGGGCCGTCGTTATCGACAACACCTCGGCGTGGCGGATGGACAAGCGTGCGCCGCTGGTCATCCCTGAAGTGAACGGTGAAGCGGCGCTGGCCCATCAGGGCGTGATCGCCAACCCCAACTGCTCGACTATCGTGGCGCTCATGGCACTCGCGCCCCTGCACCGGGCCTTTGGTCTACAGCGGGCCACGGTTGCAACCTATCAGGCGGTGTCGGGTGCGGGTGCGGCAGGGATCGCCGAACTGCGAGACCAGACGCAGGCGGCCCTCGCCGACGAGCCGTTCAAAGCCGAGAAGTTCGTTCATCCCATCGCCTTCAACCTGTTTAGCCACGACACCGACATCGGTGAGGACGGCTACAACGTCGAGGAGCGCAAGATGACCCTCGAGTCGCGCAAGATTCTGGCTGTGCCCGATCTCGCCATCAGCGCGACCTGCATCCGTGTGCCGGTTTTCCGTGCCCACAGCGAGGCGATTCACGCCGAGTTCGTTCGGCCCGTTTCGGTACCCGAGGCGCTCGAGGTGCTACGCAGCGCGGCGGGCGTGCGGATCGTCGACGACCGTGCGGGCAACCACTTCCCCATGCCGCTCGAGGCGAGCGGTCAGGATGATGTGCTCGTCGGGCGGCTGCGCGAGGACGTGAGTAAACCGGGGGCGCTGGCGCTCTTCGTCGCAGGGGACCAGATTCGCAAAGGCGCGGCCCTGAACGCGGTGCAGATCGGAGAATACCTGATCGCGCAGGGGGCACTGCGCGGGCGGGCTCTGGCTTAAACGCGACAGAACGACGGATTTTTGAGCGGAGGATGCCCAGGTATCCTCCGCTTTTTCAGCCCCAAAAGGGGAGGATAGGGCGGTTCTCGCCCCGCTCGAGCAGGAGTCCGCTGCATCGTCTTGACGAATAGCGCATACGGGTGTAGAATAAAAAAATCAAAGCGCTCAAAAAGCGCGATTTTTTTTGCCCTTATCCCAAACCCGTTCACGCCACTGTCAGGCCCCGTATGGCCTTCCTGCAAGGGTTCTGCATGAAAAGCTGCGCGTCGCTTCACGTTGCAGTGTCTCAGACTGTATGGGGAGGAACAGCGTGAAAACCTATCTCGAGGGACTTGATCATCTGCAGCTCGCCATGCCCGAGGGTGAGGAGGCGCGGGCCAGAGCTTTCTACGGGGGTATTCTGGGTCTGTCCGAGCTGCCCAAGCCTGCCGCGCTCGCGGCAAGGGGGGGCGTCTGGTTCGCCCTCGGAGACCAGGCTTTACACCTCGGCGTCGAGACGCCCTTCTCGCCCGCCAAAAAAGCGCACCCGGCCTTTCGCGTGTCCGACCTAGATGCCTGCTGCCTTCTTCTGGAAGCGGCTGGTGTCGAAACGCTCCCGGACACGTCGGTGCCGTCAGTGCGCCGCTTCTACGCCGCTGACCCGTTTGGCAATCGGCTCGAGTTTCTGCAGGCCGGGGACAGCTTCGAGGGCGCATAGATTGGGGCTGGGGCGCGGTAGATTGACCTCCTGGAGGTATCGATGGCACACGTTGCAGGGGTCGGGGTCGTAAGCCTCGAGCATGTCAACTTGTTGATCCCGGAGGGCCGGGAGGACGAAGGCCGGGCCTTCTATGGTGGGGTCGTAGGGCTGCCGGAGATCGCTAAACCCGAAGGACTCCGGTCGACCGGGGGCTGCTGGTTTGGTCTCGGTACGCAGGCGCTGCATCTCGGTACGATTCACCCCTTCGTCCCCGCCGATAAGGCTCATATCGCTTTGGTCGTCGAGGATTTGCCGACGGCTCGGGCGCGCTTCGAGGCGGCGGGGGTCGCGGTACGTCCGGATACGCGGGTGCCGCACGTGCGCCGCTTCTACGTGTCGGACCCCTTCGGTAATCGGCTTGAGTTCATTCAGTACGGCGACACTTTCTGATGGCAGTCGCCTTGTTGCTCGCCGCCGGACTTATCGGGGGGTATCTCGCGCAACTCTTCAAGCTTCCCGGTGGTGCAGCCCTGGGTGCCATGCTGGCGGCAGCAGCCATGAGCATCCTGCTCGGCAACCGCGCCCCGACGCTGCCTAAAACCTTCGACTTCGCGGCGCTGGTCCTCGTCGGGGTGTCGGTCGGTGCGACCATCAACCGTGAGGCGCTTGCAAGCATCGGTGGTCTCATCGTCCCGGCGCTCCTCATCCTGCTGGTCTTTTCGCTCGTGGGCGTGGGTCTGGCGCTGGTGCTGCGGCGCTATTTCGGGTTCGACCTGATGACGGCGCTCTTCGCGACCTCGCCCGGCGGGCTGTCGAACATGGCGATTCTGGCCAAGGACGCGGGAGGGAACGCGCTCATCGTGGCGCTCGTTCACCTCGTGCGGGTTGTCGGCATCTTCGTGTTCGTGCCGGTGGTTGCATTTTTCCTGCGTCGCTAGAGACTAGAGTGGCCCTATGAGCCAACGACGACTAACCCGCTCGAGCAGTGACCGTATGATCGCCGGCGTTGCAGGTGGCCTCGCCGACTATTTCGGGATCGACGCCGCCATTTTTCGTATCCTCTTCGTAGTTTTTGCCTTTATTCCAGGGCCCAGCGTGCTGGTCTACCTGGCACTCTGGGTCATTCTGCCTAAAGGTCCTTGAGCTGCCGCGCTAGAGCGCAGTAAAAGGAGCCGGATTTCCCCAGTTGTCCTCAAACACGAGTTCCGAGAGCGGCTTGCGTGTGCGTGGGGCTTCTTCACGTGCGCGTAGGTCGTCCGGTAAGGTCGTGCTCGGCGCCGCGTAACCGATGGCCGAAACTGTGACTGGCGTGAAGCCCTCAGGTAGTGCGAAAGCTTCTCTGGTCGCATCACGGTCGAAACCCGCCATCGGGTGAACGGAGAGCTCCAAGGCGGTCGCCTGCAGGGTCAGGTTGGCTAGGGCCAAGCCGAGGTCGTGCAGAGCCGTGGCATTCTCTCGGGCGGGTTTGTCGTCCTTGGCGGGCAGTACGGTCTGTGCGACGCTTAGGAGCAGGACCGGGACGTGCTCAGTCCAGGGTTGGTTGCCCCTCGAGAGACAACCATGAAGCTTGATGAAGCCCGCTTCGCCCTGTCGCGTCAGCAGAAAGCGCCAGGGCTGCGTGTTACTTGCCGAGGGTGCCCAGCGCGCCGCCTCGAAAAGCTTTTGCAACGTGTCGCCTTCTATAGGGGTCGGGGCAAAGGCCCGAGGGCTCCAGCGGTGGGCGATAAGGTCGTGAATGTCGATATCCGAAGGGGCGGTCTTGCTTAGAACCTGGGTCACAGGGTGTTCCTTTCGTGTTTTGAGTGTGTAGGGAGCGGCAAGAGGGTTTCACTATCGCCGAGCCCGACGAGATCGCGGCTTACACGCCAGAGCCGTTCCTGGGTCTCCCGGTCGTGGGAGCGGGCGCTCGAGGCCGCAGGTTTTTGGTCGATATAGTAGCCGCCGCTTTGCCCCTGCATTTCTGGAGAGGTCGCCAGATAGAGCGGCGTCTCCGCGCCCTGTTCCGCGCTCAGGAAAAACGGGCGAGCGAGACCCATCAAGATCCTGCCGGTGCGCCCGCCGATACCGGTGGCGACAGTGCCCGGGTGCAGGGCATTGGCCGTAATCCGAGTGCCTGCCAGAAGCTGCGCCAAACGATAGGCAAAGAGCAGATTGGCCAGTTTGGACTGCGCGTAAGCCTTCCACATGCCGTAGCTATGCAGCATCAGGTCGTCAAAATGAATCTTGCCGAAGGTCTCGGCTTTCGAGGCGACGATGACGATGCGCGGTGCCTGGGAACGTAACAGGGACGGAACAAGCAAGTGTGTGAGCAGAAAAGGGGCTAGGTGATTGAGCGCCAGGGTTAGCTCGAGGCCGTCGCTACTCGTACGGCGGCGGGGAAAAAAGCCACCTGCGTTGTGAATGAGGACGTCGAGCTGCCCGAACTGCGCTTCGAAGACGTCCGCAACGCGCCGCACCTCGGCTCGCGAAGAGAGGTCGGCATCTAGCTGATAGAGGGCCTTGTTCCCGGTTTCCTCGCGCAGGTGCTGCATCCGTTCGGCCCCAGCTCCTGTTCCCCTTGAGATGCCAACGACCGTGGCCTGCCGCCGGGCTAAACCTCGGACGGTTTCCCAACCAATCCCCGATGAGCTTCCCGTCACCAGAAAAATGCGGCCCTTCAGGTCGCGTGTCATGGCCCCATCCTACCGGGAGCCGAACGCGCGAAAAAGCGAAGCGGCCTACTACTTGTCTCCACCCTCGGGCGGTGTTTCTGGAGCCGCGTGTTCAGCGCCTTCCTGGACCGCATCCATATCAGTGTACGCAAGTCCTCTCGAGGCGTGGGGGTGAGATCATGTGAGCACGGTGCGAAAAGCCTGAGAAGTACATGGCCTGAGCCTTAAGCTGCGCTGATGCTCCTGTTACCTCCCTTGCTGCGCTTATGGGGTATACTCATGAATCTCATGCGTTTAGGAGCGTTCTCTAACAAGGCCGACAGGCATCGTAGACTCCCCGGTCCGCGGTCTTTCGTGGTGCGTGCGCTCCTGATGGGCCTGCTCGTTCTCATGACCGGTTGTGGCGAGGAGCAGGGACAGGTGCAAGAAGCCGATACCCTGACGGTGGTTGCGTCGGGCTCGAGCTATCTGGCGGTTCAAGACGGGCTGGGCGACTGGCAACGTCTGAGCGATTCACCGGCTCCCCAAAACATCAGTACCGTGACGCTGAGCGATCCGCAGGGTCGCTACGGGGTCATGAGCGTCTGTCTCGACGAGGGTGGCGGCGCGGTAAGTGTGCAGGTCAGACGGGGGATTCTCGCGTCTGCGCAGGTGGTCGCTGGTGAGCAGAACGGTGCAGCCCTGGTACGTGCAGGTACTTCGAGGGGTGCAGCACTCGAGCGTTTGTCCTGTGGGGACGCGGCGACGCCTGAAACGCAGGGCGTGGTGCGCGCTCAGGTACACGGGTTGTTCGACGGTGAGTACGGCAGCGTCTATCTCGGAAACGCCTCGGCGCTGGTCGACGCCTCGACCACACTCACGAACCTCGGGGCGCTCGGGACCGATCCCTTCGACCTGGTGGCGACGAGGTATGCCCCGGACGCACGGCTGCCCGACGCGCTGCTCCTGCGTACCGGTCTGGAGCCTACCGCCGCCGGGGTCACACTCGACTTTGCCTCGCCCGACACTGTTCGCCTCGAGGCCGCGCTCATCCCGCTGGCTGGGGCGCGTCCGGGCGAGCTTCTCTCCGGCTCTGTCGAACTACTCACCGCTTCGGGCACGCGCGCGCTTCTGGGCGAGGCCACAGCTATCAACGGGCTGAGTTACGCACGTCCCCCTGCCGCTCTCCTGCGGGACGCGGCCCTGTACGCCGAGGCGCAGAGCTTTCTCTACAACGACCGAACCAAGGCGGGCTCGAGCCGCAGCGTGTCGCGCGCCTTCGTGGGCGGTGTAATTACGCCGCTCGAGCTGCCGCCTCCACTGCACCTTGGTGCGCCTGTGATCACAGGGTCCGATGACGCACTGCGCCCGCGCGCCCGCTGGACGGCAGCGGACGTGAATAGCGGGAGCTACACGCAGTTCTATTCGCAGGCCAGAGAGGGCAAAAGCGTGAGTTACCGCTTTAGCCAGAGCCTCGGCTACCTGCGCGTACGCTTTCCGGACGCCGCTACCTACACCCAGACCCTGCCCGACTTCCGAGCCCTACCCGGCTGGTCCGCTGCGTGGAACTTGCTGCCCGGGGACGACCTGTTCTGGGACGTGTCCTACAACAGGTCGACAGAGACCGAAAGCGCCTCGAGCAGCCGCTCTGGCGTTATTGCCGCGCCCTAGCGCATAAAGCCCCAGAGACTGGAGCCCTAGAGCGCCGTTGCAACTTCCTCCGCGACGTTTGCCGCACAGAGAAACCCGCGCCCTGCCAGGGCGCCCACGAACCAGAAGCCGGGCCGCAGGGGTGTTATCAGCGGCAGGCTGTCGCCTGCTCGAGTCCGAACGCCCTCCCAGACGCTCACGAGCGGTGCCCCCCGTAGCGACGGGATAAACCAGCTGCCTGCGCTTTGTAGTAGCCGGGGTGCGTCCTCGTCGGATTGGTGGGCCGGGCGGTGGTTGCCGCCCAGATAAAACGTCTCCCCGCGTTGCCCGCCGTAGACCGCACCCGCGAGCGGATAGGGGAAGGGGGCGCTGTGGCGCAGCCCGATGACCTCGCCCGCGACGTGCTCGAGCCCTAGCACGTCCTGTCCAAGCGTCACGTCGCTGCCACTTGTCAGGACGACGGTTTCGGCAGCGAACGTCCCATGCGTGGTCTGAAGTGTAAAGCCGTCCCTGGCGTCATGAATTCCCTGTACCTCGCAGCTCTCGATGAGGGTGGCGCCGCGCGCGGTTGCAGCGCTCGCGAGCGCGCGCAACCAGTATTCGGGCTCGAGCCAGCCCCCCTGAGGCACGATAAATCCGCCAAAGGGCGCGTGATAGCCGTCTGGCACGGCCTCTGGCTCGAGCCACTGTACCGGGTCTCTCCCGTCTCGGTTTTCTTCGTCATGGGCACGCTGGCGCCACGTCTTGGCTTGACGGGCGTTCGAGGCGATACGCAGCACCCCACTACGCCGAACGCCCGTTTCGAGTCCTTGGGCTTCAAACGCATTCACCAGACGCCACATGGCCCCAAGTCCCTCCAGATCAAAGGGACTCGCCCGTGCGCTGCGGCCCCGGTAGGGATTGAGCAGCGCCAATGGCACACCCGACGCGCCGTGACCGAGATGGGCACGCTCGAGCAGGGTGACCGCCCGACCCTGCGCCGCCAGCCGGTAGGTCAGCGTGCAGCCCATCACGCCGCCCCCCACGACGACGATCACACGTTCACCGGAGGGGTTTCCGGGCGAGCAGCACCTCACGTTTGCCTCCGGGCGGCCCCGGCCTCTTGCCGACCTCGAGCCCGAGCGCCCCTAGCGTGCGCCGCACTGCACCCTGCACGCAGTAGGAGACGAGCGTGCCGCCTGGAACAAGTGCCCCGGCAAGACGCGCCAGAAAGTCCTCCTCCCAGAGTTCCGGGTTGACCTCCGGGCTAAAAGCGTCGTGATAGACAGCCTCGAAGGCGACTTTTGGGATGGCCTGGGCGCGCGCCTCACCGAGGAGCAGCTCGAGACGCACGCGGGAAAATACGAACGTCTCCCTGCCCGGTCCCTTTACAGCGTCCCCGCGCCAGTTCCTGTACGCCTCAAGCAGTTCGCGCCCGACGTGCGCTTCGTAGCCGAGGCTCGCCACGGTCTGCGCCCCGAGCAGCGTGTGCTCGAGCGCCGTGTAGACGAGCTTTGCTTCGGGCTGCGCCCCACACGCCTGCGCCGTGACGAAAAAGTTGAGGCCGGTGCCGAACCCAACCTCGAGAACGCGCACGCGCGTACCCGCCCCGAGCCGCGCCGCGACCCCCGAATTCGTGAGAAAGACCGTGCGTGCCTCGCTCAGGGCGCCCCGCGAGGAGCCGTAGGTCTGGGCGTAGCGGGCGCTGTAGAGTGTGCTCGAGCCGTCGCCCGTGGCAATGGGCCGAGGGTCGGGGTACTGGGCCATGGTTCCCATGCTACCGTGCGGTCCGACCCTGTTTTTCATTCGTACTGCGTTAAGCTGATGGGGTGATGGAGACTCTCGAGAGGCTCTGGCAAAGTGTTCTCTCCTTTTTAACCCCGCTTTATAATGCCGCCTTGCCCTGGGTGCAGCGCGTCGATCCGCTGATCTGGGCTGTCGCCGGAGGGGCGCTGCTGCTCATTATCGTGCTCTGGAGCTTGCTGCGCCGCCGTCCGCGCAGCGCGACCCAACCCGAAGTGCTCGTGTCGCTTGGCGCGATCAGCATGTCTGAGGGGCTAGACGCCGGGGGCGACGTGCTTTTGCCCCGCCAGTTCAACTTGCGGCTCACCGTCAGCAACCTCAATACCTACGCGGTTCAGGTACTCGAGGTCGCCCTTAAAACGCCCGAGATGGACGTGCCCGCGACCGCTGAGGTCGCACTCGTCGTGCCTCCCGAAGGCTCGGTCATGCTCAATGAGCCGCTACCCGAAATCATCGGTGAAGAGGGGCGGCTCAACCTCTACTTCTACACGGCGGGCAGCAAACGTATCTACCGCTTGCAGACGACGTTCGCGCTCGAGCCCTGGAACGACCGCTACAAGATTTCGCCGCTGGGGCAGAGTGTCGCGCCCTCGAGGCAGCTCGCGAGCGCCGGGGTGACGCGCGTTTACGAGCGGGCGTGGCGCGAGCAGGAGGGAACGCAGCGGCGCGAGCGTGCCATGCCCGAAGCCCCGGTCAGGCTGCCTCAGCCCCGCGAAAGAAACACCCGCCCCGCCGAGAAAGTCGCGGCGTACGCCGAGGAACCCGAAACCCGCCCAAGTGCGGTGAGTTTCCCGGACGAGTTTTAGCGCACGTCCCCCTCGCCCCGAATCGTGCCCCGCGCCTGACGTGAGGCGAGCTTGGCGATGTTGGCCTCTGCCACCTCCTCGAGGCTCAGGTCCAGCTCGGTGCAGATCTGCGCCAGATACCACAGCACGTCGCCGAGTTCCTGTTTGAGGGCTTCGCGCTCCCCCTCGCCGATCACGCCGTCCTTATCCCGAAAGATTTTCTTGATCTTGCCCGCGACTTCGCCCGCTTCGTTGGCGAGGCCGAGCGTAGGGTAGACGATGGGATGGTCGGTGTGAATGAGGTTCCAAGTACTGCGCGAGGCCTGTTGGTAGTCGTCGAGGTGACTCATGTCTCCACTTTACCTGCTGGGCTAGACTCGCCCTTATGGACACAGAAGCGTTTGTGCAGAGGGTCGTAGTCTGGGCTGAAGCCGAGGGTGGCGTCGCGGGCGTAGCGCTCGTCGGCTCGCACGCACGCGGCGAGGCGCGGCCCGATTCGGACGTAGACCTGATGCTGCTCGCGCCGAACCCCCAGCACTTTACCGAGAACCCGGTGTGGCTCCTTCGTTTTGGTTCCGTTGCCTCGTGCGATACCGAGGACTGGGGGCCTGTGACTTCGCTGCGGGTCTTTTATGAGGCGGGTCTCGAGGTCGAATACGGCTTCGCTACGCCCGCCTGGGCCGCGCTTCCTGTCGACGCCGGGACGCGCCGCGTCGTGAGCGACGGGATGCGCGTCCTTTACGACCCAGACGGAATTTTTGGAGCGCTGCAGAGAGAGATTGCCGAAACCTGAGGTCCAGATAAAGAGAGACCCACGTACCCACAAGTTTGCTTCAAGCTCGGGCGCCTGCAGCATCAGGGCCACGACGGCAGGTCGAGTCGCCTTGATAGCGGTATTGCTTTTGGGCTTTCCAGAACCTTCGGCCAAGACATAAGCAGGTGGCGCGGGACGCCTTTTAACGTATCGCCGGGCCTATTTCGCAGCGTCCACGCCTCGTCTGTGCCCATGCAACGGTGGTAGCGTAGTCACAAACCGGCATACCATTAGGGGGCTTACGTGAAAGGTTCCAAGGGATGAAAATCGAGCGCATCGAATTGCGGGAGGTCACCGCCAGACTCAAGTTTCGCTTCGAGACGAGCTTCGGGGTCGAGCAGGAGTTGCGTAAGGTCATCCTGACGCTCCACACGGAGGGCGTCGAAGGCTACGGCGAGGCCACCGGCGGTATCTTTCCTGGCTACTCGTACGAGACGAACGAAACCGTCTGGGACACCATGAAAAACCACATCGTCCCGCTGGTTCTGGGCCAAGACTTTGCCACGCCCGCACAGCTCCTAGCGGCCCTCGCGCCGATTCGTGGGCACAACATGGCGGTCGGGATGCTCGAGACCGCCTTCTGGGACGCTCAGGCAAAGGCTGCCGGGTTGCCCCTCTGGGTGCTGCTGGGCGGCACGCACACCGAGATTCCGGTGGGCGCGTCTTTGGGGATTCAGGAGAGCATCGAAAAAACGGTCGACACCGCCCTCGCGCACGTCGATGAGGGCTACAAGCGCCTCAAGTTCAAGATCAAACCGGGCTGGGATGTAAAGCCCCTGCGGGCGGTGCGCGAGGCGCTGCCCGACATGAACCTGACCGTCGATGCGAACAGCGCCTACAGCCTCACCGACGCCCGCACCTTTCAGGAACTCGACGCGCTCGGCCTCGATTACATCGAGCAGCCGCTCGCCCACGACGACCTAGTCGACCACGCAGAGCTTCAGCGCCTGCTGGCGACGCCCATCTGTTTAGACGAGTCCATCCACTCGCCCGAGGACGCCCGCAAAGGCTTGCAGCTCGGCGCGGGGCGCGTGATCAATGTCAAGGTCGGGCGGGTACGCGGGCACCTGTTGGCGCGGCGCACGCATGACGTGGCGCTGTCGTTCGGGGCGCCCGTGTGGTGTGGGGGGATGCTCGAGTTCGGCATCGGGCGCGCCCACAATCTGCACCTCTCCACATTGTCCAACTTCACCCTTCCCGGAGACACAGCGAGCGCCTCGCGCTACTGGGAAGAGGACATCGTCGAGCCGCTTCTGGACGCAAAAGACGGCGTTCAGCAGGTTCCCGATGGCCCCGGCCTCGGGGTCACGCTGCGTCACGACCTCATCGACAGGCTGACGCTGCGAAAAGATACTTTTTGAGTGACACGGCGCGTCCTGCTCGTGGTGACAGGGCCGTCCTGCTCGGGCAAGACGACCCTCACCCGGCGACTGAGCCGGGACCTGTCGCTGCCAGCCGTTCAGCGCGACGTGCTCAAGGAGACGCTCTTCGACACGTTGGGCTTGGGGGATAGAGAATGGTCGCGCACGCTTGGTGGGGCCAGCCACGCCCTGCTTTTTGGGGTGCTCGAGGAACTCATGCGTGCAGGGTGCGCGTGCATGGCCGAGAGCAACTTCGAGACGGGTCGGCATTCAAAAGCCTTGCGACAGCTCTGTGACAGCTTTGGTTTTAACCCCATCGAGATCGTTCTCCGCGCTGACCTCGAGACCTTGCACGCCCGCTATCAGGCCCGCCTCGCTGTGCGGCATCCGGGGCACGTCGATCACCTCAACCTTGCCGAGCAGAGCGCCAAGTGGGTGCAGGGCGTCCACGGCGAACTCGGCCTCGGCGGGGCGTGCTTTCGTCTGGACACGACGCACTTTGCCGAGAGCGATTACGGCGAGCTTCTAGGGAATCTGCGTGCGCTTCTGGGCTAGCCTCCGGGTAAAAAGTCAGGCTCGAGTTGCCCGTTAAGCTTCTCGTAAGGAACCGTGACGGTAAAGGCGCCTTCGGCGTACGAGGCGACAGCGTAAGGTGCAAAGGTAAAGACGAGGCCCTGTTCGGACAGGTTGAACACGCTCAGATCACGTAGCTTAAGTTTGACGCTACCATCCACAATCATGCTCGCCTTCTGGCGTTTTAGCCGCTCCGTGACTTCGCCCAGTAGCGTGCCCGGTACGTCGCCCCCGAAGAGGTCTTGTAGCGTCAGGTGCTCGACGCTGCCGCCGGTTGCATGAAAGGTCTGGCTACGATAAGCGGTGTTGGGGTGCGCGCCTCCGGTGTAAGTGAACTGGCTCTCGAGTACGCTGAGAAGAGTTGGGGTCAGGGTCATGACCTCGAGCCGGTTCTCGTAGGTGTTGTAATAATTCCCTTCGTCTGTAAGGCCGACTGAACGGGCTTCGCGCAAAAACGCGCTGGCAGGGGTCTGCACGAAGCGCTCGAGCGCACCGTTTACCTGCCGCCAGGGCGCCCGAAGGAACACGGGGGTCTCGCTCTTTACGTCGATAAATGGCCCCTGCACGGTGTGCCGCTCGAGGTAGCTCGCAACGACCGGCAGAGAAAAGCGCTTTCCGTTGCCGAGGTTTCCAGAAAAGGCCAGCGGCCCGTCTTCGTACTGCTCGGGGAGCGTGCTCGTCAGTTGCAAGCCCGCACCCCTGAGCCGAATCTCGCCGTCCTGTATACGTCCTGTAAGGTTCTGGTCTTCACCGATAAAACGCGCCGAGGCGCGACCTGTCGAAACCAGCGCGACGCCTCCTGGGATCTCGAGGGTGAGCTCGAGCTGCACAGACTTCCCAGCCAGCGTTCCCGCCAGAATGTAGCGCTCCGGTAGTGATGAAGCGAGGGCCAAAGGTGCGATGAGTGCCATGATGCCTGAGACGATGCTCCGCTTGAGATAAACCATAAAGCCTCCCTGTCTTCAGCCTACTCAAAATAGTGTGTAAAATGTGTAAGTTGTGTAAAAAACCCCACACGGGTCGAACCGACAATCTGTGACGAGGACTTAGCAAAGCGTTCACAAAAGCCTGTTACACTAAAATTCGTTCGCCCAGCGGGGCGGGTTCTTAGGGAGAAAAATGCGGCGCGCTTTCCACCATACGATATTTTCAGCGGTCCTCTTGGGACTTTTGGCGAGTTGCGGCCAGAGTTTGCCGGGTGGCTCGAGCATTACAGGCACGGTGAGTGCGCCAGCCGGGTCAGATGTAGCAGGAACAGAAGTCGTTGCTTGCCTTTCCAACGAGCCCGGATGTGAACGTCTGAGCGTGAAAATCATGACGTCAGGTGAAACGGCGTCCTACAAGATCGATGAGCTGCCAAGTGGAAATTACAGTGTGATCGCGCTCTGGGATAGCAAGAGCGACGGCGAGTCGAGCGACGCTGGAGATTACTACGGTTCCTACACGGATTCGACGGGTACATCTGTTCTGGTCACACCTCCGGCAAGTGGCGTCGATATCCAGCTCTTGCGTCTTGAAAGTACGGCGCAGTATATCCCCGAGGCTGTTCGTGAACTGAGTGTAAAAACCCGCTAAGGGTCTAAACCTTGGGTCGGGCCAGGGAAAAGATGCGGCCCAGCGTGCTGTAGTCGTTTCGTCCGAGCCGTGCGACGGGGCCATAATGGTCTGCAACGATGAGGCCATCACCACCGAGCAGATCGTGGCGTACATGTAGCGCCAAGACCTGACCCAGCACCATGACCGAACGGGAGCCCGTTACTGGGACGACCTGCGACACGCGGCACTCGAGCGCGACCGGCGCGCGTGCCACGCGGGGCGGCGCGACGAGGCTCGAGGGGATGGGTTCGAGGCCCGCTTCCCCAAACTCGTCGACGCCGTGCGCCCACGCGCCCGAGGTGTGGTTCATGGCCTCGGCAAGCGCTTCGTCTACGAGGTTGACGACGAATTCGCCCGTCTCCTGCGCGTTATGCAACGAATCCTTGGCTGAGCCGTCGCTCTTGCTGCTAGCAGAAAACATGACGGTGAGCGGGTCGCTCGCGACAGCATTGAAAAACGAGTAGGGCGCGAGGTTGCGCACGCCCTCGTTCGAGACCGTGCTGACCCAGGCGATGGGGCGCGGAATGACGGCAGATGTAAGCAGCTTGTAGGCGTCCTGACTCGCCATTTCGGCGACGGTGAACATGCGCGTTTCAGGCACGCCGGGCGCTTTCGATGATCGCTCTCGCTGCGATGAGTTCGTCCTCGTTGACGGTGTGGCCCATGCCGGGGTAGATGCGCGCGTCGACTTCGCCGCCAAGCGCGTTCATCACCCCGGCAGATTCCATCACACGCGCCTCGGGGATGTGCGCGTCGATATCGCTGCAGCCCAGAAAAACCGGGGTTCCCTCGAGGGAGCCTTCGTAGTCCCGGGGCGTCCCGTCGGGTCCAATGAGACCTCCCGACAGCGCAATCACACCGCCGTAGCGGGTCGCGTTGCGGGCGCTGTACTCGAGCGCCAGACAGGCACCTTGCGAAAAGCCCAGCAGCACGATGTTTTCACGATTAAAGCCTGCCTTCGTGAGTTCGCCCAGCGCGTCATCGACGGCTCTCAGGGCGCCCGAGAGGTACGGCTCGTTACGCTCCAGGGGTTGCAAAAACGAGTAGGGATACCAGGTATTGCCCGACGCTTCGGGAGCAGCGTAGAGCGTGCGCTCTACGCCGAGAAGATCGGCGAGGCCGAGGATACCGTGAGCCGAGTCGCCGCGTCCGTGCAGGGTCAAAATGGCAACGTCGGCCTCTGCGGCGGTCGTGCCCGCGTAGGTGAGTTTACGTCCGTCGTGCATCAGTTCGTCTCCGTGAGGGGTTGCAAGTAAGCGCTCAGGCGGCTGCGCTCCGGCTCGAGCCAGGGTGGCAGCATCAGCTTCGATCCAAGTTCGGTCGGGGCTTCGTCTACGGCAAAGCCCGGTCCTGCGGTGGCGAGTTCGACGACGTGTCCGTCCGGGTCGCGGGTATAGATGCTCTTGAAATAGACGCGGTCCATCACCGGAGAGACGCGGTAGCCCGCGCTCAGCAGGCGCTCGCGGTAGCCGAGCTGCGTGTCGTCGTCGGGCACGGACAGGGCGTAGTGATGGGTTTGGCCCACACCCATACGCGCTTTCGGTTCGCGTTCGGGGTCGCGCTCAAAGTACGTCACCAGCGTGCCGGGTTTGCCCCCGTCTACACCCCAGTACCAGTGGGCCGAGCCGGGGTCGTCGAAGTTCGAGGTGCGCTTGACAAGCTGCAGCCCTAGCAGCTCTCCCAGAAAGGCGTGAGTGCGCTTGATGGCGGTGGCGATGGCGGTGAGGTGGTGCATCCCGTGCGTAAGCGCCATGTCTGCGTCTCTCTGCGTGACGGGTTCGGGGTGGGTGTCTGCAGTGATCCGGGCTTTGTCGCGGTTGGTCGTGACCATCTCTTCGGGGGGCTCGCGGTAGGCTTGCCCGAGCGCCTCGGGCGCTTCGTCGATGGTCCAGCCGGGGCCGTCTG
>JBMDWS010000166.1:0-7902 GCA_048594695.1 Truepera sp.
GGCCTCTACTTTGCCCACCCCGAGAGCCGCTACTTTGGCGTCGGCAAGCTGGGAAGAGATCAGCTCGAGGATTACGCGAAGCGCAAAGGGATGACGCTCGAGGAGGCGGAGCGGTGGCTCGAGCCTAACCTCGGCTACGATCCGGCTGCGGCGTCGCCCCTGGCTGCGGCGCCGGAGCTGTCCGCAACCCCTTAGCGGGCAAGCGCCAGAGCGCCAGCACCGCTGAAAGAGCAAAAAACGCTGCAGCGAAAAAGAAGATACCCCGGTACCGAAAGGCGTCGAAGCCGAGCAGATGCATAGCGCCCACTAGCGCCGCACCCAGAAGCGGCGCGACGGTGCGCGAGGCCGACACGATGGCGTTGTCGAGCCCGTAGACCGAGCCCTCCTGCCCCGGCTCGGTATAGCGCGAGAGCAGGGCTGCCAGCGAAGGGGTCAACCCACCAACGGCGATGCCCGTCAGGGCTTGCAGAACGAGAAGCTGCCAGACCGCTGTGACGAGACTCTGCGGCAGGTATAAAAGCGCTGCGAACGCCGCGCAGACGATCAGGATGCTGCGGTGCCCGACACGGTCGCCCAGGCGCCCGAAGTAGATGGCGCTCATAGTTCCGGTCGCCGCAGCGATCCCCACGATGAGGCCGATGGTGGTATTGACCCCCGACGCCGCGAGCGGCAGCGTGGCAATAAAGAGAGGTAAAATGGGCGTGAGCATATTACGACCGAGCCAGTTGAGAAAGCTTAGGGCATAAAGCGTCTTGACCTGTGGCCCGCGCAGGATGCGCTTCCAACCCTCGAGCATTCCGGCCCTAGGCTGCTGGCTCTGGCGCACGGGTTTGACAAAGTTCTCTGTAACCCCAAAACTCACCATCAGCCCGGAGGCCGCGAGCAAGAACGCGGTCAGGATGAAGGTGGCGCGAAATCCAAACGCGTCCGCCAGAATGCCGCCGACAAAAGGGCCAACCGCCACCCCGCTGCCGAGCCCGAGCTGCAACAGCCCCATCGCGTAGCCCACCCGGTCACGCGTGACCGACGAAGCGACCAGTGCGTTTGCCGCTGAGACGGTGCCGGTAAAAAGGCCTTGCAGCGCCCGCAACAACACTAAAATTTCGGCGTTGGGGGCAAACGCCATGAGAAGAAGCATGACAGCGCCGCTGTAGGCCGCACGCTCGACCATCGGTTTGCGCCCGAAACGGTCGGATACCGCGCCCCAGACGGGCGAGGCCAGCGTCATGGTGAGCGCTTGCGAGGAGAAGACCAACGCCGCCAGAAGCTCGAGACTCATCCCCGACGACGAGCCCAGAAACTCGACGTAGCGCGGCAGGAAGGGAAACATGATCGAAAAGCCGACCGAGGACATCAGCTGGGCAAAAATCATGATGTAAAGCGTGCGCTGCCAGGGCATCAGGTCAGGATACCGCTCGAGCCCGCCCCTAACGGTCGGCCCGGCTCAGACGCAAAGGTAAAACGCCACCTCTAGTGGGACTCAGGCTTGCCAGAACACCCGGTATTCCCCCAGTAGCGCCTGCGCCTCGACCATCAGGGCGCGCACCCTGGATGAATCGACTGGTTTACCCGCGACTTTGGGCAGGGAGAGGTAGAGCTTTTCCTGCCTCGCCACGAGCGCACCCAGACAATCGGTCCTGGTCAGTTGCAAATGGCCCGGGCCGAACCAGAGCCGACGGGCACCCTCAGACGTGAGGGGTGAAGCGAGGAGCCGCGCCGTCAGTTCGGCGTCGATCATCTCGCCAAGTTCAGCAATACTCAGCTCACCAGCCCCTAGCAGCGTGGCGATAAGGTCCCGCAACACCGCCGAACTGCCCAGGTTGGCTGCCGACGCATGAAAACGCGCCTCGGCCACGATCAGTTCGACCAGAGCTTCGGCAGTTGCACCGTCCGTCTCGAGATATCCCCCGACCTCACGCAGGCTGCTGAGCATAGCGGTGGGCGAGATACCAAGTTGCCCTCTGGTCTGCGCCCCGCGCACCCACGAATCGAGATGGTCGAGGTGCAGCACGCCCGCCTGATTGCGCAGCAAACTCTCGCAGCGTCCGTCCAGCACAGGCTCGAGGTCGGTAAGCTCGAGCCCGTGCCGCCCCAAAATCGCGCCTAGCTCCGCGCCGCGCAACAGCGCCTGCGTCAGCGCATGGTGATTGATGCCCGGGAGCGCCTCGAGCGTGTGACTGAAAGGGAAGTGACCGACGTCGTGCAGGAGTGCGGCGGCCCGTAAACGCACGTCATGCGGGCGAAAGTGCGCGACGAGCGCGAATACGCCGAGCGTGTGTTGCAGGCGGCTATGCGTGTGCGCGGTAAGAATCGCACTCGCGCCGTTATGCGCCACGAAGTGCAGCCGCCGGAGCGGGCGACTCGCCAGCAGGTCCTGCTCGAGGGGGGAGAGGTCGACCCGCAAGTGCCACAGCGGCTCCCAGAAGGTCGACGCGGCACCATCTATACGAAGGCTCGTGTCGGGACGGGAAGGGTCTCGTGCCACTGAGCGCCCACTCTACCGTACACACCGCGCTCCACGCGGTCATTTTAAACAGCGCCGGGGCACCGACATGGCCCGGGACACAGGCACAGCGTAGAGGGTCTGGACAAAAGATCCTATATTATATATGATATAGTTATTCAGGAGGCTCTATGGCACAACGTATCGGCATCATCATGAACGGCGTCAGCGGTCGCATGGGTAAAAACCAACACCTCATCCGCTCGATCCTGGCCTTACGGGACGAAGGCGGGCTGCGGCTGCCCAACGAAGAGCGGCTCATCCCCGACCCTATCCTGGTCGGACGTAACGCCAAGCGAATGAAGGCGTTGGCAGACGAACTCGGGGTCGAGCGCTGGAGCACCGACCTGGACGCGTGCCTAGCAAATCCTGACGATACCCTTTACTTCGACGCCGTCCTGACGCAGCACCGCGCCGCGAACATCAAGAAAGCCATCGCTGCCGGAAAGCACATCTATACCGAAAAACCCATCGCCGAGAGTGTCGAGGACGCGCTCGAGCTGGCCCGCTTGGCCGACGCGGCGGGCGTCAAGCACGGCGCGGTTCACGACAAGCTCTACCTGCCGGGACTGCGAAAGCTCAAGCGCCTTATCGACAGCGGCTTTTTCGGGCGCATCCTCTCGGTGCGCGGCGAGTTCGGCTACTGGGTGTTCGAGGGCGACCTGCAAGCAGCGCAGCGCCCGAGCTGGAACTACCGAAAAGGCGAAGGCGGCGGCATCATCGTCGATATGCTCTGCCACTGGCGCTACGTGCTGGACAACCTTTTCGGTGAGGTTCGGGCGGTCAACTGCCTCGGGGCCACGCACATCCCCGAGCGCTGGGACGAGGCGGGCAAGCCCTACCCCGCCGACGCCGACGACGCCGCCTACGCCACCTTTGAACTCGACGGCGGCATCATCGCGCAGATCAATTCGTCGTGGTGTACCCGCGTCTACCGTGATGAACTCGTGACCTTTCAGGTCGACGGCACCGAGGGGAGCGCGGTCGCCGGGCTGCGCGACTGCCGGGTTCAGCACCGCAGCCTCACCCCCAAACCCGTGTGGAACCCGGACATCCCTAGCCCCATCGACTTCTATGAGGGCTGGCAGGATGTGCCGGACAACGCGATCTTCGACAACGGCTTCAAGGTGCAGTGGGAAGAGTTCCTGCGCCACGTGGTGCTGGACGAGCCCTACCACTACACCCTGCTCGAGGGGGCCAAGGGCGTGCAGCTTGCTGAACTCGGCCTCAAGAGCTGGGCCGAGCGGCGCTGGCTCGAGGTTCCTGAGCTGACGCTCGAGGGATAAGGGATGCCCACGATCACGCTACCGACCGAGCAGGGGGGCACAGAGCCCTACACCCTCGCTGAACCTGTCCGCTACGACCCGCCGACCACCCCCTTCAAGAGCCGCACGCTCTACGCCGCCGCGCACGTCGTCGCGGACCCGCAGGCCGACAACGCCGAGGGCAAACCCGCTGTCCTCGACTGGGACACGACGCTCGCCTACCGCCATCACCTCTGGCGCTACGGCTTCGCTGTCGCCGAAGCGATGGACACGGCGCAACGCGGTTTCGGGCTGGACTGGGCAGCGACCCAGGAGCTGATTCGCCGCTCAGTCGCCGAGGCGAAAAGCGTGGGTGGAGGGATCGCCTGCGGCGTCGGTACCGATCAGCTCACAGGCGACTACAGTGCGCTCACGCTGGACGATGTGATCCATGCATACGAGGAGCAGCTGGAATTCGTCGAGCGTTGCGGCGGGCGCGTCATCCTGATGGCGTCGCGCGCCCTCGCGGCGGTCGCCAAGACCCCGGATGACTACGCAGCGGTCTACAGCCGCGTCCTCAGTCAGGCTTCCGAGCCCGTCGTCCTGCACTGGCTCGGCGAGATGTTCGACCCGCAGCTCGCCGGTTACTGGGGCGCCCGCGATTTCGGCGTGGCCCAGGGAACGCTGCTCGGCATCATCCGGGAGCACGCCGCCAAGATCGACGGCATGAAGATGAGCCTGCTCGACGCCGACAAGGAAATCGCCACGCGCCGCGCCCTACCCGAAGGCGTCCGCATGTATACCGGCGACGACTTCAACTACGACAGCCTGATTTGGGGCGATGAGACGGGCCACAGCCACGGCCTCCTCGGCATCTTCGACGCCATCGCTCCGGCCGCCGCCGCCGCTATGGTCGCGCTCGAGGCGGACGACCGGGCCGCATACGAGCGCATCTTCAGCCCGACTGTGCCGCTCTCGCGCCACATCTTCGAGACGCCAACTTTCTACTACAAGACCGGGATCGTGTTTTTGGCCTACCTGAATGGGCATCAGGATCACTTCCGGATGGTGGGCGGCCTCGAGACTAGGCGTAGCCGCGACCATCTCGTGACGCTTTTCAAACTCGCCGACCAGGCCGGGCTCCTTCGCGACCCCGACCTAGCCCTTCGTCGTATGCAGGAGACGCTGCAGGCTCATGGGTGAGAGCATCCATGTCTGAAATCCCCGCCGATCACGAGGCGGCCCTCTCGAGGCTCAGCCTGAACCAGTACACCACCCAGCGCTGGAGCGTCGCGGAGGCTGTCGAGGGCTGCGCCCGCGCTGGCCTCGGCTGGATCGCCCTGTGGCGCGATAAGGTCGCCGAAGAGGGCCTTACCGAGAGCGCACGGCTCGTCCGGGACGCGGGGTTGCGGGTCTCGAGCCTCTGCCGGGGTGGCATGTTCCCGGCGCAAAGCGCCTCGGAGCGGCAGCAGCGCATCGAGGACAACTTCCGGGCCATCGACGAATGCGCCACTCTCGGGACCGACACGCTGGTGCTCGTCTGTGGAGGGCTGCATAGCCGGGACATCGGCGCGGCGCGGCAGATGGTCTACGACGGCATCGCTGCGCTCATCCCCCATGCCCGCGAGCGGGGTGTCCGGCTCGGTATCGAACCGCTGCACCCCATGTACGCTGCCGACCGCAACGTCATCGTCACGCTGGGGCAGGCCAACGACTTCGCCCTCGCGCTCAACGCCGAGAGCGGTGGTGAAAGCGTCGGCGTGGTGATCGACGTCTTTCACGTCTGGTGGGACCCGGATGTCTATACGGAGATCGCCCGGGCCGCACCGCACACCTTCGGCTTTCACGTCTGCGACTGGATTACCCCGCTGCCCGACGTGCTTAAAGGGCGCGGCATGATGGGCGACGGCTGGATCGAGCTCCACGCGCTCTATCAGGCCGTTTCGGCAGCGGGCTACGGTGGCCCCATCGAGTGCGAAATCTTCAATCAGGCTCTCTGGGACAGCCCCGGTGACGAGGTGCTGGCGCGTATGAAAGCCCGTTACCTCACCCATGTGATCGGGAACCCGGACCCCACGCCCCCGCTGTAAGGAGAACATCATGCACCTCGCCGTCTTTACCGTCATGCTCCCCGAATTCACGCCCCAAGAAGCCGCAGCAGAACTTAAACGCGCAGGCTATGGCGGCGTAGAGTGGCGTGTCACCAGCGACCCCGGCAAGGGTGGACCTGTCGAATCGTTCTGGAAGGGAAACCGCAGCACCCTCGAGCCCACCGCCGAAAACGGCGCCTACGCCAGGCGGCTCGCCGAGGAGAACGGACTCGCTATTCCCAGCCTCGGCACCTATCTAGGACCCGGCGACCTGGGGACGGTCGAAAAGGCCGTAGCGTTTGCCACAGCCGCCGGAGCGCCGCAGTTCCGGGTTGGTCTCGGACCCTGGCAGAGCGGCTACCGCGAACACGAAGCCGACGCGAAGATCTTTTTGCAGGACGCCGTGGCGCTGGCCAAGGCAGCGTGCCTCAAGGTGCTCATCGAACTGCACCACGGCACTCTCATCCCGAGCAGTGCCCACGCCCTGCGGTTTCTCGAAGCCTTCGATCCCTTGCACATCGGCGTGATCTACGACCCGGGCAATATGGTGCACGAGGGCAAAGAGGACTATCTGCTGAGCGCCGAGATGCTGGGGCCGTATCTGGCGCACGTGCACCTCAAAAACGCTGCCTACAGGCGCTCCGATCATGGCGGCGTCTGGAGCGCCTACTGGTCGCCGCTCGAGGACGGCATCGTCGATTTCGCACGCCTCTTCGAGGTTTTGGCGCAGGTCGGCTACGACGGCTGGCTCTCGACCGAGGATTTTAGCGGGGCGCGGCAGGGACGGGAGCTGCTCGAGCACAACATCGCCTTCGTCCGCGAAAAACTCGCCGAAGTGGGGCTTGCCTGATGGTGGACACAAGGCCCATCCGCGTCGGCATCCTGGGTCTCGGGCGCAGCGGCTGGAACATGCACGCCGACGCCCTCTCCAAACTGCCCGAACACTACCGCGTCACTGCCGTATTCGACCCTAATCGTGAGCGCCGCGCCGAGGCCGAAACGCGCTTCGGCTGCCGGAGCTTCGACGAGCTCGACGCGCTGCTTAAAGAGGACCTCGAGCTCGTCGTGGTCGCCTCGCCCAGTCACCTCCATACCGAGCACGTCGTCAAAGCCTTCGAGGCAGGTCACCACGTGCTGGCCGAAAAACCGCTGGCGGGCACACTTGAAGAGGTCGATACCATGATCGCGGCGGGCAGACACGCCGGAAAGCTTTTCAGCGTCAATCAGAACTACCGCTACAAGGACGACTTTCGCAAGGTCAGCGAGGTCATGGCCTCGGGCAAGCTGGGCGAGATCGTGCAGATTCGCATGAGTATCCATCAGTTTTCCCGCCGCTGGGACTGGCAGACGCTGCGGCGCTTTAACGGCGGCATCCTGAACAACCACGGCGCTCACGTGCTCGACTGGATGCTGACGCACTTTACCGACGATGAGCCGGAGCTTTTCTGTCAACTCCTTTGCACCCCGCTCTACGCGGGAGACGCCGACTCTCACGCCAAGGTGGTGCTCAAACCCAAGGACGGGCCCATCATGGACGCCGAACTCACACACTGCAACGCTTACCCGCAGAACACCTGGCTGGTCATGGGCACGCAGGGCAGCCTCACCGGGACGAGCCGCGAGTTGCGCTGGACGTACTTCGACCCGGACACGCTGCCGCCCCTCGAGCTCTCGACCGAGCCCACGCCCGACCGGAGCTACAACCGCGAGTCATTGCCCCTTATCGAAGAGACCCTGGTTCTCGAGCCCATACCCAACGGCGACCTAGTGCTGCTCTACCGGGATCTCTTTACGAGTATCCGCGAAGGCACCCCGCTCGCCATTACCGCGGAGAGCGTACGACGACAGATCGCGCTTCTGGAGCGCTGCCGCAAGGTCGCGCACGCCACTGAGGTCCCGCCCGCCCGATGAGCCACCGGAGCAAAAAGGACGCGGTCTACGACGCCCTGCGCCAGCAGATCCTGGACGGTGTTCTGGCTCCGGGAACCCGGCTCGTGATCGACGAGCTGGCGAGTACGCTCGAGGTCAGCCACATCCCTGTGCGTGAGGCCTTGCAACAGCTTTC
>JBMDWS010000167.1:0-15566 GCA_048594695.1 Truepera sp.
TCTTTGGTAAAGGTCCAGTCGGTATTTCTGGGCCTGACCTGCTCGTCCCCGTCGAGACGGCGGATGTAGCGGTAGCGCGCCGTTCTGACCGAAGCCTGCGGTTCCTTGACGGCGTGTGCCTCGTGCTCGGCGTAGACGGCCACGTTGATCTCGTCCGTTTCGTCCCGCACGAGGGGCATGAGCGAGCGCCCTTGCAACCAGGCGGGCGCGGGAAGCTCGAGCCGCTCGCAAAGTGTCGGAAACAGGTCGATCTGCGACACCAGCGCGTCGCTGACCTTGCCGCCAGAAAAGCCTCCCGGCCCGCGCAGCATGAGCATCACGCCGAGGCCGCCGTCGGTATGGTTGGCCTTAAGGCCGGGGAGCGGGATGCCGTGGTCGGTCGTGATGATCACGAGCGTGTTGTCTTTCAGGCCACGCTGCTCGAGCGCGTTCAGGACCCGACCCATCCCGCTGTCGAGCGCGTCCAGGGCCATCTCATAGTCGGCCATGTCGCGGCGCGTTTCGGGTGTATCGGTGAGGTTCGCCGGAATGAGGGCCCGTGTCGGGTCGCCCCGGGCATAGCCGAAGCGCGTGTCCCCGCGATCTTTGAGCAGATGCGTTTCGGCAAAGCCCACGTCGAGAAAAAAGGGGCCTTTGGGGGGATGCTCGAGAAAATGCACGGCCGCGTCGGCAACCTGATGAGCGCGAATACCGAAGGTGGGCAGCACGCTGTCGTAGCCGATGACCTTAGCGCAAAATTCGGGAGTACCCGAAGCGATATGCTGCACACCCGCGAGTGTCGAGGTGTACCCTGCCGATTTTAGATAAGGTACGAGGCCCTGCCCATAGTCGTTAAGCGTGTAGCCCTTGTGCGCGAGCCCCCACATGCCGTTGCAGCCGGGCGTCATTCCGGTCATCAGTGAGGCGCGGGAGGGTGAGCAAGTCGGTGAGGCGCTGAATGCCTGAGAAAAGAGCATCCCCTCGTCGGCAAAGCGTTTGAGGTTGGGGGTCGACACGTCGTAGCCGTAGGGCTCGGTGTAGCGCCCGGTATCGTGCGAATGCATATAGATAATGTTGGGCCGCGCCTTGTTGCCCGGTACGGTGCGCATTGGGCGTGGGGTCAGGGCAAGGAGGCCGAGGAGTGAGGTCGCCCCGGCGAGCTTGAGAAAGTCGCGGCGAGAAAAGACCGTGTCCTGTACGGACGTGCTTGCCGAGCGGTAGGACTGAAAGGTGTGGCGCGTCATGGCACCCTCCGCGTTGTTTTCCGGGGTGCAGGCATAGCGCCGCACGCCCCGAGCTTTAGGGGTGGTCCACCGAGGTGGTTTTGGGTCCGGTGTTAAGGAATCGTAAAGCCTGAGAGACTAGGCGCTGAGGCGACATCGCGCAAAGGGGCGCGAGGCTTGTTCGCGGGGTGCTTTTGAAGCTGGCATCCGTATCTCCTCAGAAAGAAAGCGCTCTAGGGAACAGGGGTTGGGGAAGAAAACCCTACCTCTCCAATAGAGTAAGAGTACTTTAACCATTGCACCCTACGCCGTCAATTTGTCACACCCCTCAGAGTTCTGTCGAAGTTGGGCAAGTCTGTGAAGCAGGCTCTGCCGAGGTCTTGGCAGAGTGGCCCCAGGCCACCCTACCTAATCACCCGTATAGAGTTCGCCGTATTGCGAGGCACCCGGAATCGTCGGCAGCATGCCCTGGGGCATCATCATCTTCTCGCGTGGCGCATTCACGACGTTGTATTTGCGCAGAAGCGGATTGTCGTACTGCTCCATGCGGGCCACCATGCGTCCGCGCATATCGCTAAGGACCGCTGCATAATCCGGGTTTGCCGCGAGGTTGATTCTCTCCAGGGGATCGCTTTTGAGGTCATAAAGCTGTTCGGGTTCCAAAAGATGCATGTCCCACCCGTCCCGCAGCCACAGCTCTTTGGTGCGGGTACCGTCGGTGTTGAGTTGTACCAGTTCGGTCGCTCCAGCGAGCCGCCGGACGTACTTGTAGTCGTGGGTTCTGACCGACGCCATGGGGTCCACCGCAGCGTGCGACTCGTACTCGGCGAAGACCGCGTCGTTGATCTCGTCCGTTTCGCCCCGCACGAGGGGCATGAGCGACTTGCCCTGAATCCAAGACGGGATGGGCTGCTTCAGGACCTCGCAGAGCGTCGGGAACACGTCGATATTGGACACGAGCGCGTTACTCACCTTGCCTCCGGTGAAGCCACCCGGCCCGCGCAGCATGAGCGTGATGCCGAGGCCACCATCGGTATGGTTGGCTTTGAGGCCGGGGAGCGGGATGCCGTGGTCGGTCGTGATGATTACAAGCGTGTTGTCTTTGAGGCCGCGTTTGTCTAAAGTCTCGAGCAGCTGCCCGATATCGGCGTCCATCTGACTCGCGGCAACCTCGAAGTCCCCCATGTCCTGCCGCGTTTCGGGTGTATCTGTCAGCGTGTCGGGGATGGTGGCCGTGCCAGGATCGCCACCATCATGGAAAAAGCGGGCACCACTCGGTTTCCAGTCCGGTGGATCTGCGACGTGCGTTTCCTTGAAACCGACGTCGAGAAAGAAGGGACCGCTGATGGGGCCATTAAGAAACTCGGTGGCGGCGTCGACGTGAGCCGTGGCGAGCGAGCCTTTTGGAGACAGGACCTCGCTGTAGCCGACATGCTTGCCGGCTACGACCGGATTGGCATTGGCATAGATATGCTGTACGCCCGCAAGGACCGTTTTGTACCCAAGATTGTTGAAGAAGGGGACCAGCCCCTGACGGTAATCGTTGAGTGTATTGTGCGAGTTTTTGAGATGTGCCAGGCCCCACATGCCGTTGCAGCCGGGCGTCATTCCAGTCATGAATGAAGCGCGGGAAGGTGAACAGGTGGGTGAGGCAGCAAAGATCTGACGAAAGACCATGCCCTCGTCGGCAAAGGCCTGGAGGTTGGGTGTCGAGATGCTGTAGCCGTAGGGTTCTATGTAGCGCCCGGTGTCGTGTGAGTGAATGTAGAGGATGTTCGGACGCTCGATATCGGTAACAGGGGGCGGCGGTGGCGTGGTCCGGCAGGCTGCCGCGAGAAGCGCGACAAGCGAGGTTTTGCCGATAAGCTCGAGCGTGTCCCGTCGGGAGATACTTTCCAGCATTTGTTTGCGCGGCATGAGAACTCCGAAAGAAAGTTCAAATTACTTAGCTAACAAAGTATATTGCATATGCGGTAAAAGTGCCATTCACGATGTCTTAATTCTGAGGTTTGGTAGGTTATCCCTTGCTCTCGCACCATATACTACATTGCGTAAGTGGTATATAAAGATTTCACATCTCCACCTCAACGCGCACGGGTATCTTTCGAGTAGCTTTGTTCGTATACTAATAAAAATGGAGTCTATTAGTGCCTATGACGCCCAAATACACAAGGCGCGACGCCCTCAAACTTCTCACGAGCTTGGGGATAGGTGCGGCCCTCACGACATCCCTGAGCGGTTGTTTCAGAGATCCGCCCGAGCCTCCGTCCGTCGTTCCCGATCCGCCTGTGGGGCCGCGTTATAAGGGCGATTTGCCCAACGTCGTGCTCGTCGTCGTGGATGACCTGGCTGCCGACATTATGGGTGAGGGTGGGCGATACCCTTTTCTTTCAGCACCCAACGTCAGCCGCTTGCAGCGTGAGGGGGTGACCTTCGAGCGTGCCTATGTGCCGTCTTCGATCTGCTCCCCGAGCCGGGCAAGCCTGCTGACAGGAACCTATCCACACACGCATGGGGTCAAGGTCAACGACATCCAGGACCTCATGGGTCAGCTTCCGAGCTTGCCAGGCGGGCTCGAGGCGGCGGGTTATGACACCGCCTTTATAGGCAAGTGGCACATGGATAACAACATCGATTCCCCGCGTATGGGGTTTGACTACTGGCTCAGTTTTCCCGGTCAGGGAGACTATCAGGAGAACACCTTCAACGAGAACGGGCACCGCTTCAAGGCTAAGGGTTACATCACCGATGTTCTCACCGAGTACGCGGTCAAGTACGTCCAAACGCTTCGGCAAAAGCCTTTTTTTATGGTCGTGTCGCATAAGGCAGCGCACCAGACATTCGACGCCGCGCCCAGGCATAAGGGTGCCTTCAAGGATGCCACCTTGCCCGAGCCGACCAACTTCGCTGAGACCTTCGAGGGTAAACCCGAATGGCAGCGCCTCTATAAACTCTGCGGCCTCAATCTCAAAGCCACGCCCGAGTGTAGGGATATAACGCTCGAGGTTCCCGGAAGCCTCGCTCCCGAGCCCTGGAACGCGCACGACGACCGGAGGCTCGAGCACCTGCGTACGCTCCTCGCGGTCGATGAGGGATTGGGCAACCTCTTCACCGCGCTTACGAATATGGAGCAGCTCGAGAACACCGTCTTTATCTTTACCAGCGACAACGGCTTTATGCTGGGCGCGCACCGGCTCACGGACAAACGCGTCATGTATGAGGAATCCATACGCGTGCCGCTCGTGATTCGCTACCCCGAAAGGGTACAGGCAGGAACCAAGAACACGCGACTGGTCTCGAGCCTGGACCTCGCCCCGACCCTTCTGGAGATCGCCGGGCAGAGTGTGCCCGAAACCATGATGGGCACTTCGCTCCTACCGCTTTTCGAGGACGGCGAAGGCCCCTGGCGTGACAGGTTTCTCTACGAGTACTTTCAGGAAGCGCCCAATGCCGGACCCGCCGTGCCGAATATCCTCGGGGTACGCACCGAGCGCTATAAGTACGCGCACTACCCGGACCTTCCCGATGATCTCGACGAGCTTTACGACCTCGAGGCCGACCCGCACGAGCTTAACAACCTGATCGCCGACCCGGCCTACGCCACGATCCTGAGCGAGCTGCAGGGAAGTTTGCAGCAGCAGCTTGTCGATACGGGCTACACAGACTCGCAGCTAGCGAGCCGCTGGCCTCTGGAAACGCTTTTCAACTAGCTTGGCTGCCTGTCTATCAGAGCCTGAAACTTTATGCCCCAAAATGATACCTTACACTCCGTGAGGTATCCATGCCGCTTCTAAACAAGCCCCCGGCTGTGCTCGCGCTCGAGGACGGCACCATCTATTACGGTTACGCGTTTGGCTATCACGGCGAGACGGTCGGCGAGATCGTCTTCAACACCTCGATGACCGGTTATCAGGAAATCCTGACCGATCCCTCCTACTACGGGCAGATCGTTACTATGACCTACCCGCATATTGGCAACTACGGTGTGTCGGTCTACGATATGGAGTCCAACCGGCCCTTCGCGGGCGGCTTTATCGTGCGGGAATTCTCCCGCGCCGCCTCGAACCACCGCGCCAATCAGGATTTGCAGAGCTTCATGGAGGAGCACAAGATCGTCGGGATCGAGGGGATCGACACCCGCGCGCTCACCCGCAGGCTGCGGCAGGGCGGCGTGGTCAAGGGCGTCATACGGCACGGTCCCCTGAGTCAGGCCGAGGGCGAGGCGCTCGTCGCACGCGCCAAGGCCCACGAAGACATCGACGGGCGCGACATGACGCCGGAAGTCACCACGCCGCTCCCTTACGCCCGCCCCACCTTCCGCGACAACCCCAGGATCGTGGTGATGGATTTCGGCATCAAGCAGTCGATCGTCTATCGGCTCGAGCAGGCTGGGGCCGAGGTCATCGTGGTCCCGGCTCAGACGACGCCCGCGCAGATCATGGCGCTCGACCCCTTTGGATTGGTCATCGCCAACGGTCCCGGCGACCCGAATGGTCCCAAGTACGCTCACGACACGGTCTGGCAGATGCTCGGGCTCCTGCCGACCTTCGGTATTTGCCTCGGTCATCAGCTCCTCGGGCTCGCGGTCGGTGGCAAGACCTACAAGCTCAAGTACGGGCACCACGGTGCCAATACGCCGGTCAAGAACCTCATCACGGGCGAGGTCGAGATTACCAGTCAGAACCACAACTACGCCGTAGACATCGCCTCGATGCCCAAGGGGCAGTTTCAGGCCACGCACGTGAATCTTAATGACGGGACGCTCGAGGGCATGGCCCACACCCGCTATCCGGTTTTCAGCGTGCAGTACCACCCCGAGGCCAGCCCGGGTCCGCACGACGCATCGTACGCCTTCCGGCGCTTTATCGAGGAAGTCAACGCTTTCGAGGGTGCGACGGCGCTCCCGGCCGCCAAGGAGTTCGCGGACTTTTTCTAAGATCTAGGCTTGCGGTCTCTCCGAGCGCCAGCCACCCACCCTGACTTCGCCGTGGCCCTGAGCGCGCTCGTACGCAAGTGCCGCGTTCAGGGCCTTAGGGTTGAGCTTCTCGCCTTGCAAGATGACGCCGACCGTGCGCAGTAGGACCTCGAAGTCGAGCCACAAGGACCAGTGGTCGATGTACCACACGTCCAGTGCGATGCGCTCCTCCCAGGGCAGGTAAATACCACCCGAGACCTGTGCCCAGCCCGTCACACCGGGTTTGAGGGCCAGCCGCCGCCGCTCGAAATCGTCGTATTCGGCAATCTGCTGCAGGAGGGTCGGGCGCGGGCCGACCAGGCTCAGGTCGCCTGTAAGCACGTTCAGGAGCTGCGGCAGCTCATCGATCTTGGTGCGGCGAATCACACGCCCGACCCGCGTCACGAGCGGGTGCGCGGCCGTGACTGCGCCCATCGTCTCGACGGGTGCATTGTTGACGGTCATCGAGCGGAACTTGAAGATGGAGAAGGGTTCCCCACCCTGACCCGAGCGGTTTTGCCGGAAGAAAACGGGTGGACCGTCCTCGAGGCGGATAAGCAGCGCCGTGAGGAGCAGCAGCGGAGAGAGGAGGAGCAGCGCAGTAAAGGCGATGACGAGGTCCAAAAGACGTTTGACCAGTAGGGAAAGGGTACGAACCATCTCCCTGACGCTATCACTAAATGCCTACGCTCTGCCGTGCTCAGTTGAGTAGACGAATCGGGTCTTTCCTCGCCCTTTGCCGCCTCAGCAGCAGGTAGCCCCCGAGCCCGATGGGACCAAGCAGAAGAGTCAGGAGCACGAAAGGTCTCGCCTCGACCCCCCAGTATTTGGCGTCGCGAAAGATCCACACGCCCACGAACAGGTCGAGGGTCAATAGGTGCGCCCAGAGCGCGAGAAAACCCCATTCTGCGCTGAGCCCCCGGCGCAAGCCCTCGAACGACAGATCGAAACCGCTCCCTGCCAGCAGCGAACTGAGGAGCAACAGGGTGTAGAGTCCGGCGAGCACGATATAGGGCCAGTAAGCCAGGACCCACCGTTCGGTAAAACGGGTGCGGGGGAAGAGCAGCATCCCCAGCCAAAGGGGCAGCGGCAGGATGTTCAGGAGAGAGAAGACGGTTTCTGTCACAGCCCAGTCTAGCTGCTACGGAAGCGTCATGAAGAGGTTGTTGAGCGATTCGATAAGGGTTGGGTGAGCAAAGGCCGTGTCACGCAGGGCCGTGTAGGGGAGGCCGCCCATCATCGCGATCTGCAGCGCTCCCATGATCTCGCCGCCCTCGAGCCCCAGGATCGCGGCTCCCAGCAGCTTGTCCGTGTCGGCGTCGATCACGACTTTCATCAGTCCTCGTGTTTCGCCCGTTTCGCGGGCGCGGGCGGCGCTCGTCATGGGCATCTGTGCGACCTTGACCGAAAGACCTTGCTCCCTGGCTTCACGCTCGCTCAGCCCGACGCGGCCCAGCTGCGGATCGATAAAGACGGTGTACGGGACCAAACGGCCCTCGGTACTGCGTTTCTGGCCGTTGAGAAGGTTGGCCTCCAGAATGCGGAAGTCGTCGTAGGCGATATGCGTGAAAGCGGGGCCACCGTTCACGTCGCCGACGGCGTAGATGCCCGGAACGCGGGTCTCGAGTCTCTCGTTCACCGCGATATAGCCCCTGTCGTCGCTCTCCAGACCCGCTGCCCCAAGGTTCAGGCGGTCCGTGTTGGGCGTGCGCCCGGTAGCGACAAGGAGGTGCGAGCCGCTGAGCCGCTCGCCGTTGCTAAGAGTAAGTTCGATACCCTGATCCGTTTTCTTGACACCCTTAGTGGCACACTCTAGGAGAACGGTCACGCCGTCCTCGCGTAGTATGTCGGTCACGGCTTTGGTAACGTCCTCGTCCTCGCGGGGCAGAAGCTGCTTGCCTCGCTGAACGACCGTGACCTCGCTGCCGAAACGCCGAAACATCTGGGCGAACTCGAGCCCGATATAGCCCCCGCCCAGAACGAGCAGGTGCTTGGGAACTTCGCTGAGTTCCATCACGCTGGTCGAAGTGAGATAGGGCACGTCCGCCAGCCCCTCTATCGGGGGGACAGCCGGGCGCTGGCCTGTATTGATAACGACCGTTTCGGCGCTCAAATGACGTGTGCCCCCCGCGTTGAGGGCGACCTCGAGCGCCCTCTCGCCGGTAAAGTGCGCTTCGCCCCAGATCAGCTCGAGGTTTTCCTGCGCTTCAAAACTCTTCTGATTGCCGTCCCGGGACGCCGCGACGATCTCGTCCTTGCGCGCCCGGACCCGCGCCATATCGACACGGATGGGGCCAGCCTCGACGCCGTAATTGGCAGCCCGCCGCGCCAGGTAGGCGACGCGGGCGCTGGCGACCATCGTTTTGGTCGGGGTGCATCCGTCGTTGACGCAGGTGCCGCCGACATGCTCGCGCTCGATGAGCGCGACGCGCTGTCCTGCCTGGGCTGCGGCGCTTGCGAGAGGCCCGCCCGCCTGGCCCGATCCGATGATGATTGTGTCGAAACGCTCCACGCCCTTACCACTCTGTGCTGTACCCATGCTCTAGGCTAACGCAGCCGTGACGCCGAGTTTGGGCTTTGCAGCGCATAACTTCCTGCAACAAGGAGCCGCACCCACGTGGGTGCGGCTCCTTGTTGGGTTTGAGTGCTCGAGAGTGCTAGTAGGGGTTATAGAGGAGGCTGTTGGGTGAGCGCTGGGTGCTTGCCAAGCTGAGCTTACCCTTAGTCGCTGCCGACTTGATGATGTTGGCGACGGTCGCGGGGGCGGCTGAAGGATTCCTTTGCAAGGCCAGGGCCGCGACACCCGCGACGTGGGGAGAAGCCATCGAGGTGCCACTCATGGTTCGCCCACTCCCGCTCGTACTTACCGAGAGCACGTCCTGGCCCGGTGCAAAGAGGTCGAGGCAGGGGCCGTAGTTGCTCTGCGCCCACTTCTGATCTTGGCGCGTGCTGGCTCCGACCGTGAGGGCGCTGCCGACCCGCGCAGGTGAGGTGTTACAGGCGTTTGTCGAGGCGTTACCCGCAGCGACGACGACAGTGACGCCGTCTCTGATGGCGGCCTGAACAGCTTCATCGAGCGCAGCGGAAGAGCTGTTCTCGAGGCTCATGTTGGCGACAGCAGGATGCCTGTGATTGTACGTTACCCAGTCGATCCCGGTGATGATGGTGGAGGTGCTCGAGGTGCCTCCGCAGCCGAACACGCGCACGGCGTACAGTTTGACGTTTTTGGCGACGCCGTAGGTTTTACCGCCCAGGGTTCCCGCAACGTGCGTTCCGTGTCCGTTACAGTCGCTATAGCCGCGCCCGTCGCTTATGGCGCTGACCCCACCGACAAGACGGCTACCGAATTCGGCTAGACCCGTTTTGATGCCGCTGTCGACGACGTACGCGTTGACGCCGCTGCCGTTGGCGGCGTAGCTGAAGGTTCTGTCGAGCGGCAGATTACGGCTGTCGATACGGTCGAGGCCCCAGGTCGGGTTGCTTTGCGTGGCGCTCAGCCGGACGACTCGGTCGGGTTCGGTGTAGCGTACCCGGGGGTCGGCCTCGAGCCGCTTCAGGTCCACTTCATCGACGTCCGTCGCAACGAAGCCGTCGACCGAGCGAAACTCTGCGAGGCTCTGCACGCCGAGCGACGTTGCTACTTGCGCAATGGCGAGTTCGGTATCGCCCCCGCTCTGCGCGCTGAGCGTTTCGGGCTCGAGCATGACAATGTACTGCCCTGAAATGGTATCGCCAACACCAGGCTCCTGTGCTTGCGGCTGACTTCCTTGCGAACAGGCTGCGAGCAGGATTCCCAGGGCGAGCAGCACTGCTCCATCGACGTAGCGTTTGACTTTTTGCATAAGCATTTCCCCTCAGCGCCAGGCGCACATCCAAGACCTGGTGCCCTTTACCCTACGGTACCGGGGCAAGGCTTGACTATCCCCTGACATGCAGTTCGGGAGCGAAGGTGAAAAAATCCACACCCCTCACGCGGCGCACAGAATGGGCACTTTAAGCGTGACAAACGGGCTTGATTGGGGCCACCCAAGCTGTTTTGATTGCGTTGTACTTGACGGCCCTGAACCAAGCAAATGGTACAGAGACAGGATGCGTCGTCAGGGTGTTTCCTCGAGCCACAGCGTCACCGGGCCGTCGTTTTGCAAGCTCACCTGCATGTCTGCGCCGAAAATGCCGTTGGCGACTTCGAGGCCGCAAGCGGCGAGTGCTCCGGAGAAGTGGCGGTAGAGCGCCTCGGCGGGTTCGGGCGCGGCGGCGTCCGTATAGCTCGGGCGGTTGCCCCGGCGGGTGTCGGCGTAGAGGGTGAACTGACTCACGACCAGAACGGCGTTGCCCGCTTGTTGCACGCTTCGGTTCATCTTGTTGCTCTCATCGGCAAAAATACGCAGCTTGGCGATCTTCCGGGCGAGCGTGTCCGCCTGCGTCGTGCTGTCGTCCCGACTAACGCCCAGAAAGACGAGGAGCCCGTGGCCGATCTCGTTGACCGTCTGCCCAGCGACCACGACCCGGGCCCACGCGACCCGCTGCACCAGGGCGCGCATCAGTTCTTGATCGGTGGCGTGAGCGTCTCTAGCTGCGCCTGAATCCTTGTCAGGGCTGTGTGAAGGGCGCTGCGCTCGGTCTCGTCCAGGTTGCCGTGCGTCTTTTGCTGGAGCATCAGGAGTAGCTCGAGGCTGCGCTCGCCCGTGCGCCGCGCCAGGATGCCGTCGCGCTCGAGCTGCCGCGAGAGCGGACTGCCCGCCTCGCCGAGCGCTGCCTCGGCAGAGGCGAGCAGCGACTGCACGAGGCCGATAAAGCGCGGGTCGCTCATGAAAAGAGGCCGTCTTGTTGGGCGTTGTCTATAGTGAGGCTACTCCTGCTTTTGGGACCGAGCGCGTCTAGAGTCTCCTTAAGTTCGCGGATGTCTTGCCACATGAGCCACTTGGGTGAGCCCTTTTCCCGGCTCGGGTTGCGCAGTAAATACGCCGGGTGAAACATGGGAAAAACCCTCACGCCGTGCCACTCGAACCACTTGCCCCGCGTCTTGGTGATGCCGTCTTTGGTGCCGGCAAAGTACTGAGTCGGGAAGTTGCCCAAGGTCCCGATGATCTGGGGCCGGATGAGTTTGAGCTGTTCCAACAGGAGCGGTTCCGAGGCGACGATCTCCTCGGGTTTGGGGTTGCGGTTGTTCGGCGGGCGGTACTTGAGGATATTGGTGATGTAGATATCCTCGCGCTCGATGTGGGCGCTTTCCAGGATGCGGTCGAGGAGTTGCCCGGCTCGCCCGACGAAAGGGCGTCCCTGCAGGTCTTCGTCCTCGCCCGGCGCTTCCCCGACGATCACCAGATTGGCGTCCGGGTTGCCTTCGCCGAAGACTAGCGTGTGGGCGGTTTCGGAGAGGGCGCTCGGCTTGGGCGCGCCTCTGGCCTGTTGCTCGAGGTCTTCTAGGGTCATAGGGGCAGTCTACCGCGTGCCCAAATCTCTAGAAGCAGCCCAGCACGCGCTTGAACAGATTGTAAAGCTTAGTGGGTATCGTCTTGCGACAGCTTGGGCCGCTGGCTTCGCACCTCGCGGCGAATCTTGGGCTCGAGCCCGATCATCAGGAAAAAGTTTTCGAGGGCGTTTTCCTGCCCCTTGATCTCGGTGTATTCCGCTTCCCCGGTGCCGCTGACAAAAGGTAATCCCTTGTAGCGCTCGAGGGCTGCGCTGACGACTGCGCTCGGGCTCTGTGTTTCAGCGACTTCGGTGAGGTGCGCGTAGACGCTGCGGCGCGCCTCGGCGTGTGACAAAAAGACCTCGGGGTTGTCGGTTTCGGGGGCACGCAGTACGTCTTGTTTGGCAATGCGGCGATAATGTTTGAGTCCTCTGATGATCTCGTCTGAGCTCAGAACCACCCTTACATCCATCACGTAACTCCCTTCGCAGCGCCCGGTGAACGGGCGTGCGGCAACTCCACGTGTAGTAAGGGCAGTATAGAAGCCCGAAGGGGCAGTGTCAAAGCCCGGTCCGGCGGTAAAATCTCCGCCTCTGGGACGAGCGTCAGGCCTCGAGCTTCTTGACCGGAAAAGGCACGGTGGCCGGGTTTTCTTCCTTGAGTTCGCCCCGGAACCGGGCCAGGTCGGCGATGTCGGAGGCTTCCGAGGTGTAGCCGCAGCGGCGGCACTCGAGTTCGGTAAAGCCTTCGGCGTAGGTGTAGGTCACGGTATCGGTACTGCTGCACTGCGGGCAGGACTCACCCAGCTCGAGTCCCTCGGCGTCGAAATCCACGGCACACCTCCTTAGAGGGAGTGTAGAACCGCGCACGCGCCAGCGACGTACTGTGAGGGCTTGACAGAGCTCCCGGTACACAGGCTGAACTTTTGGTTAACACCGTTATCCATTAAAGTAACGTTAAGGAAGACTAGCGAGGCTAGCTGACTTTCGGTGTGGGCATCGGTTGTGGGGGGTGGTACGGTGTACACGAAAATCGTTAAGAAGATGATACGAAACGCTTTTGCGGGGTTGAACCGAAGGGATATCAACGTCGTTACAGGCACATTGTCACGCCGTGCAGAGCATTACTTCATCGGCGAGCATGCACTCTCCGGGACGCGCCGGACGCCCGAGTCGATCGATCGCTGGTACAAGCGCCTCTTTGGTATCTTTCGAGAGATTCACTTTACTCTTCACCGCATCGACGTCGTTGGGCCGCCCTGGAAGACCCTGGTCACTGTGGATTGGACCGAGACCAATCGGGGCACCGATGGGATCAGCGGCTCCAATACGGGGTTTCACGCCATAGAGCTTCGCTGGGGCAGGGTGCGCCGCGTGGCGATCTATACCGACACGCTGGTGCTCAGCAAGACTCTCGAGCGCCTCACTGCTGCGGGCAATCCGCACGCCCCTGCCGCCCCTATCGTCGATCCTTGAGTCCGGTGCCCACAGGGTTGCGCTAGACTCAGACTCATGACCGACTATCCGCTCGCCTGGATTCGCTCGCAGTACCCGGCTCTTGATCTGGAGGCCCAAACCGACAAGGTTTTTCTCGACAACGCCTCAGGGTCTCAGGTACCGCGTCAGGTCATCGCCGCCATGACGGACTGCCTGAGCACCATGAACGTCAATAAGGGTGGGACGTACCAATCCTCGGTGCGTGTGACCGAGGCCAAAGAGGCGGTGCGGGCGCAGGTCGCCGACTTTATCAACGCGCCGGGCGCGGGGAACGTCGTGTTCGGGCCGAACGCCTCGACGCTTCTCGAGCTGCTCGCGCAGAGTTTTGGGCAGACGCTTGCACCAGGGGACGAGATTATCGTGAGTGGCTTGGAGCATCACGCCAACCGCGATCCGTGGAGGCGTCTGGAGCGGCTCGGGGTGGTCGTCAAGACTTGGCCCGTGGGGGACGAGGGACGGCTCGAGTTCACCGATCTCGACGTGCTTCTTTCACCCCGGACGCGGCTCGTGGCGCTTACGGCGGCGAGTAACGCCCTCGGAACCATGCCCGACATCGGAGCGGCTGCCGAACGCGTCCACGCGGCAGGGGCGCTCCTGATAGTGGACGCGGTGGCCTACGCGCCGCACGCCCTGCCGGACGTGCAGGCCTGGGGCGCCGACATGCTCGTGTTTAGCCCCTATAAGGTGTTCGGGCCTCATCTGGGCGTGCTCTATTTGAGTGACGTGCTCCTGCGGACACTCGAGCCACCCAGTCTGGCGTTTTTACCCCAGGATGAGCCCATTGCCTGGGAACCGGGCACGCAGAGCCATGAGGCCATCGTCGGCTTCGGAGGCACGTTCGACTATTTGGAAGAAGCGGTCCGGGAGATGGGCGTGGCGGGCACGGGCAGAGAGACGTGGAACGCAGTTTTTGACGCCTTCGCCGCATACGAGAGACGGCTGCTCGAGCGCCTGCTAACGGGTCTCGACAGCCTCGGGGCGACGCGCTACGGGCTCTCCGGAAGCCGGGACCGCACCGCGACGGTGTCGTTCAACCTGGTCCAGCATTCCCCGCAAAGCGTGGCGGCGCACCTTGCCAGCCACGGCATCACCTCGGCCTGCGGGCACTACTACGCCTACGACCTGATGATGCGTGCGCTGGAACTGGAGGCGCGGGGCGGCGCCGTGCGGCTCAGTCTGCTCCACTACAACAGCGAGGACGATGTCGAGGCCGTCCTCGCTGCCCTCGCCGAACTCGCCTGATGGTCAGTCACGCGCCGCCAGGCTACCGGAGTCCGTTTCTAGACGTTATCGAGGGGCTCGAGACGCCCGCCATCCTCACCAAACAGAGCGACGTGTTTTACCGCGACGGGCTGCTCACAGCCTTCATTGGCCTGCACCGCTTTCAGGATGTGGGGGGCAACGCGCTCGTCGTTCCCAACAGCCCCTACAAAAACCTCTACGTTATCCCCGACGGGCTGCTCGGCACGCTCCACGCATTCTCCAAACGCCTCGCGCTCGCTTTTAAAAGCGTCTACCGCTGCGACGGTGTGACCCTGCGGCAGCACAATGAACCGGCGGGTTCGCAGGATGTGTGGCACTACCATTTGCACGTGATTCCGCGCTTCGCGGGGGACGGGTTTTACACCCAACCCACGCAGAAGGTGCTTACGACACCCGACGAGCGTGCGCCCTTTGCAGCGGCCCTCCGTGCCTACTTTGCCGGGACGGCTGCCTGAGCCTCGGCGAGCAGCTCTCGGGCATGCGCCAGCGCGGTTCGTGTCTTGGCGCCCGAGAGCATGCGGGCGAGTTCGGCTTCGCGGGCGTCGCCTGCAAGGGGCGTCACGCGGGTGAGGGTGCGGCCCTCCTGCTCGGTTTTTTCCACCTTGAAATGCGCGTCGGCGTAGGCGGCGACCTGAGCGAGGTGCGTGACGACCAGCACCTGATGGTCGGCGGCAAGGCGCTTCAGGAGTTCACCAACCGTTCGTGCCGTTTCGCCGCCGAGCCCGGCGTCCACCTCGTCGAAAACGAGTGTCGGCTGCTCGGTACCTGTCACCACGTTGAGGGCTAGCATCACCCTCGAGAGTTCCCCCCCCGAGGCCACGGCAGCGAGCGGGGCGGGTGGCTCTCCGAGGTTGGCGCTTAGCAGGAAGGTGATCCTGTCGCGCCCGTTGGCGGTGACCTCCTCGAGCGGTTCGACCTTGATGGAAAAGTCGGCGCTCGTCATGCCGAGCGGGCGCAGCTCGCGGGTGACGGCCTCCGCGAGAGTCCGCGCTGTTTCACGCCGGAAGGCCGAGAGGCGACGCGCAAGGCTGTCGAGGTCGCGGCGCAGGGTGTCGCGTTCGCTTTCCAGTGCTGCTAAGTTGACCTCGGCGTTTTCGAGGTGTGTAAGGTCGGTCTGCGCCCGCTCGTAAAAGGCCAGCACCTCGGCGACCGAAGCGCCGTACTTGAGCTTGAGCCCTTCGATAAGGCTGAGGCGGCGCTCGAGCGCGTCGAGCTGCTCGGGGTCGCCGCCAAAGTCG